>JAGCJL010000072.1 GCA_017647975.1 Bacteroidaceae bacterium
CTCGCTTACGCGACGGCCTGCAAGGTCGTAAATAACATTTTCATTAACGTTTTCTACTACCTCTATTCCTGTAGTATTTTCCTCATCTTCGCCTTCAAAGCGGAAACCGTAGAAAGATACAGCATTTGCTGTCGTAGGAACGGCACTTGCCGGTAAGTAGGCTTTATTTGCTTTGTTAAGGAATGCTGTTCCATTAAGTTGGTTCTTTTCTGCTTTGTGGAATCCAACTTCACCATTAACTTCAAAAAGTACATAAGCCTCTTCGGTAACATTTGTATCATCGGCCGTACCTTTCAGCAAGTTGCCGTTTTCTGCAGCTATATTTGCCTCACGAGTTGTAAGGGTTATTTCAGTGTCGGCATCGGCTGTTGTCTCAAGGATTACTCCTGTGTTACCGGCGATAATTCCGTCCTCATCTGCTGTAAGGGTAATATATCCATTCTTAAAACCGTCTTCTTTTACATAATATGCTGTAACACCGTCGGGTAATTGTATCGGTGCATGGCTGTAGAATGTTGCATAGTCAACATCACCGGTATTCTTTATTGTTATGTTCATTGTGGGGGCACACTCAACCAATTCGCAAATCTGATATATGGTGTATGTTCCGTAACCGTTGTTGTATGCCGGTTTTTGGGCGGATGCAACATGTGCACCAATGTTCAGCCAATTACCACCCTTGACAAAGCGTACTATATAATCATAACCTCCGGCTGCAGCAATATAGCCATTGGAGTTGTTATCTTTGTTGAATTGTTCGCTACCGTTTGCTCCACTTGCAACTTCTGTTGGTTTTACCGCGGTAAAAACTGCTGCATTATCCGTTGAATAGGCGAAGTCACCGGGAGTACTTGTCTGCATATATCCGGCATTCAACTTTTTCAAATAGTAACTACCGGCAGTACCCGCTGTTACAGGCTCCCAAACAAATACATTAGTTTGGTCATTAAGAGTCTGTGATGTGTATGTTGAATCTGTAATATAGTTGTAATATACATTGTTACCTTGTGCCAATCCTTTTATTGCAATATATGTAGGCTCTGTCTTTGCCATGAGCTCACTTGCTGTAAGGTTCTTACCGCTTAGGTGGTAAAGTGCGGTTGAAGGCTCAGGTTCTGGCTCTGGAGCTACAACAACCTCTGTTTCAATGGCAACTTTGAACAAACCGTAGAAACAGCCATAAGCTGTATAGTTATTGACGATATTCAGTTTAAGTGTCACTGTACCATCTACAGCTTTGATTGCAGTAGCTGGAATAAGTTCAACAGTTACGCTTTCACCACCATTTGAATTTACTTTTATTGCAATATCTTTTTGATCAGCAATGGTTGCGTCATCTTGTTTTAGAATAAAATCGACATGTTGTGCATTTGCGTTGTCGCCCTGGAATGCACCACCGCCGTTTAATGCTACGCTTGTGAAGGTGAACTTGTTGAATTGGTAATTTTCGGGTACACCGGCAAGTGTAAGTGTAATTACACCGGCTGCATCACCGGACATGTCTTTTGTATTCTTGTCTGGGCAAAGGATGTTTGAATTAGGGAATGTTTCGCTGTTTGCTCCAAACGCTTTCCAATTGTAGTTACAAGCAATAGTTGATGTAATGCCGGTAACGTCAATATCGCCTGTTTTTCCAACGGCAACAGTTGCATCTGTACCTGTGTTACTGTTAACTCTACTGAATGTCAGGTCAATAGTTTTTTGTGCCATTGATACTCCGGCAAGGAGTACAAGCACAGTTGTGAGTAAAATTTTTCTCATAGTTATTAAGATTAAAATTTATGCATGAATTCAGTATCTCTTTAGAAGAGATATTGGAATTGTGTTAAGGCTTTTAATAAATAATAACTTAAGAAAATTAAGATTATATTTTTTTAACCAACACTTATTTAAAAAAAAACGTTTTTGTTTGCAATTATATGCCTATATTTGCAACAAAATAGGTCTCTTCTAAAGAGATCTGTTTTTTATATATTCTTTACTTTTGGCTTAAAATCTTTTTTAAGCATTTCTTTTGCATTATCTTCGCAGGTGAAATTCATCTTACCTGTTATGAAAAAGACTATTTTTTTGCTACTTGTTTCTGTGATGCTTTTTTCGGGTTGTTCCGATATCTTTGAGCGTCAGTTGGATATATATAATGATGCAATAGAGGAACTTGACGATGTGAAATCTTTATCCGACTTGTTGGATAAGGCGATAAATACCGAATGTGATATTGCTTCGGTGATGGCATTGGCTACTGAAGAGGAATGGAATGAACTGCGAGAGGATTATGAAGCGGCGGAATATGATGTTATGCTTGACAGTGTGGATGCTGTACGTGATATTTATTTCCGCAATGTTGAACATCTTTATAATGGTTATGTGATGCACTTTGTTGAGAAGAGAATTGCTCTCTATGGCAAGGTTGCAACAGCCTATAGCAGTGCAATTTATATTGAACAGGTGGCTGCTCTTAATGATTTTCTCAAATCTTATTCTGCCAAGGCTTATATCGACGGGCAACGTGTTTGTGATCCGCCCGAAGAGATTAAGAAAGAATATAATTCAATAAAGGCTCTTGCAAAGCAGAATTACGAAGAGGCTCTTGTTCGTTTAGGTGGAGAGTGATTCTGTAGGCTGTAAATATATATGTCAGTATCCGGAATGTAAGGTGTGTGGCTGCTACATACGTGAATATACAAACAAATATGGTCGCATCAGTTGATGCGACCATATTTGTTTGTATATCAATGATACTTTATTTATTAACCGGTGTAATGCGGAGCTTGTAGCTCATCTCCTTGTTGGGAACGCAATATTCAGGCATTGTGCCCACATCGTGTCCGCATGATGCATTACCAATACCACGCATCCATGCATCGAGGTGAAGAACTGTGTATGGGCGTTCTGTCATCTCCCAATAGTGTTTTGCGTTCATCAAATCAGCATCGGTATAGGGAAGTGCCGAGAAACTTACATTACCTTCGGTAACAATCTTTATACCTTCGCCGGCATCGTTGGTGAGTGTAAGCTCACGCAAGCCTTCGCGGCTGCCACTGCTCTGTGGTTTGACATAACGGTCGGCCATAGCATTTACAGTGGTGTTGTAACGGCCTACAACAACTCCGTCTTTGCGGTCAACTGTGTTCTCCCAAGGACCGTATGCATAGTAGTTCACTTTATTGTAGCTTTTGTCAATACCGCAAACCAATCCTGCACGACGCAACTCGCCTGTCTTTGGAATGAATTTTGCATCAACATCAACAACTCCTTGTGGATAGATTGTGTAGTTGATTTCGGTGTCGCAAAGTGAACCTCTACGTGTTGTCTTAACAACGGTGTTACCGTTCTCTTCAACAACTTTTATCTCGCCGGCTGCCTCCAAACCGTTGTTGGTGTTGCCATAGCGGTCGTTCTCAATCCAACGGTGGTTGTCGTAAACGAATCCCTGACCATCGCCAATGATATCTTTACCGTTGAATGCCAATGCGGTGAGTTGTGCTGTCTCTGCGTTAAACTTCAACGATACCTTGTCGTTGCCAACTGTTGTCTCGTGGAGTGATGAATTTGTTGCAAGAGCTGCACCTTTTGATGCGATAACCTCCATTGCACCACGCTCTGTGAGTGTGAACTGTGCTATTGCAACCTCATGACCGGCTGGAGCGAAGAGCTGTGCCTCGCGGTGTACTATGTGTACTGTGATAAGTACTTCCTCGCCTTTCTTTTCTGCTTTCTCAAGGTTTACTTTCTTAGCTGTAACCCATGCCTTGCCACTCTTTCCGGGTTCCAAAGATGGAGCCTGTGTGCGGCCTGTATATACTACGTTACCATTTTTAACGATATCATATACAATGTCGAACTCATTGAGGTTTGTGAAATTGTATTTGTTCTTCAAAGCAATGGTTACAATGCCGTATTCTTTTGTTACCTCGGGAACTGTGATCTCTACAAACTGGTGTGCAGCCTTAACTTCTTTGAGTTTTGCACTCTCCTCGCGTGTTGGAGGAATAATACCGTTTGAGCAGAAGTTGCCTTGGTGTGGGCCCGGGTAGTCGTAACCGGTGTGTATGCGGTAGATACCCTCTTTCATCTCCTGTGGATCGTATATTGCTTGGTCAACCCAATCCCAGATACAGCCACCGATACATGAGTTCGATGCTTCTATCTTTTGCCAATACTCCTTCAAGTTTCCAATGGCATTACCCATAGCGTGAGCATATTCGCAAATGAACATTGGTTTGTCAAGGTCATTGGTGTTCTCGTTCATCCATGCCTGTCCGGGGTACATCTTTGAATAGAAATCGCTGAAACGTCCGCCACCGTAGTTGCCGTTTGAACGTGTTCCCTCATAGTGAACAGGACGGTTGTCAAGGCGTTTAGCCTCGTCGTAGCAAGGGCCAAAGTTGTTACCGTTACCAGCCTCGTTACCCAAACTCCACATTACAACACTTGCGTGGTTGCGATCGCGTAGTACCATGCGGTTGATGCGGTCAACGAATGAAGGAATCCATGATTCGCGGTCCGAAATGCTCTGGTTTGCGTGGTCCTCAAGGTCAGCCTCGTCACAGCAGTATAGACCATAGTGGTCGAACATTGCGTACATCTTTGCCGCATTGGGGTAGTGGCTTGTACGAATGGTGTTGATGTTGTTCTGCTTCATGAGCAGTACATCCTGTAACATTGATTCTGTTGTCACAGCACGTCCATTTATTGGGTGTGTGTCGTGACGGTTTACGCCTTTGAAGAATACGCGTTCACCGTTGATATAAACAAGTGAGTTCTTTATCTCAATCTCACGGACACCGTGCTTTGTTGAGAAGGCCATCTCTTCGTTGTCGTTTTCGTCGAGCTGTGTGACGCGTACGGTGTAGAGATTTGGCTTTTCTGCACTCCACAATATAACGTTGTCAATGGTGAGCTTGATATTTTCAGTGATTGTCTCAATTTTTGCAGCAGTGTTAATCTTCTTTGTCTCTGATGCAACGAGCTTGCCGTCGGGAGCGTATATCGCAACCTTAACACTCTTTGTTCCGGGGATGAAATCGCGGTTGTCAATGTCGAAAGCCACGTTTACATCGGCACTCCAACGGTCAACGGACAACTTGCTTGTGATGTAATGGTCGCGAACGGCTACCTTTGGCACGTTGTAGAGATATACATCGCGGAAGATACCGCTCATGCGGAACATATCTTGACACTCAAGGTATGAACCGTCACACCAACGGAATACTTGTACGGCAAGTTTGTTCTTGCCTCTCTTTAAATAGTCTGTGATGTCGAACTCGGCAACATTGTTTGAACCTTGTGTATAACCTACATACTCGCCGTTGAGCCATACAAGTGCTGCAGAGTAGATACCACCAAAGTGGATGAATGTGCGACGATTATCCCAGTTCTCGGGAACCTCGAATGTATGTATGTATGAACCTACCGGGTTTATGCCATAGTTCTTGCCACCGTCGTTATATCCTGGACGTGCCTTGATGAATGGAGGTGTGTTTGAGTGTGGGTACTCTACATTATTATAGATAGGTTTGTCATATCCTTGCATCTCCCAATTAGAAGGAACAGGAATCTCGTCCCAATCACTTGCATCGAATCCCTCTTCAAAGAATGTCAAAGGACGGAGTGATGGCTCGCTTACAAGGTTGAATTTCCATGTTCCGTTAAGGCTCTGGTAACGGTTGTTTACCGGCTCGGTCCATGGTGTTGCGTAGTATGCTGCATCGGCAAGCATCTCTGCCTCGTTGTTGTAAGGCATATATGTGGCAACGCCACGCTCTTTGTTCTCGGCAAAGACAGTCTCATCTTCCCAGTAGGGTGATGCAATCTTGGGTTTCTCAACCAACTCGAATGTAAACCATGCGTTGCAATCCAGAGGGTTCTTCTCAACAAGTTTTACCTCGTCATCTACAATGGTGTACATTTTGTCGCTCTTGGCATTTGATACAATGAGGTATTGGTTTTTCTCTCCCTCAACTGGTTCAAAACGGAACTTTGCGTTGTTCCAAACACCCGGTGTCGCAGGCCACTGCAACAAGTAGTCGATGTTTGCATTGTTACCACCGTCGTCAAAGTTCTGGCTGTAGAAAGCATTCTCAACTGCAAAAGTGAATAGGTCTATAGTTTTTACGCTCCAATATTGTCCACGGTTTTCGGTGTCAATGATTTCGGCTTTAATAGCTGTTCCGTTCTCACCTGAATCGTTGTTACTAAGCACCATGCCCGGTGTTGCAAATGGGTGAATACGGTAGGTGAGATCATCATCAAAACCTGCGTACTCAGACTCTTCAAAACGGAACTGTGCCGCTTTGAGCTTCTCGGCTTTATCCTTGTTTATGAGTACCAAAGCACCGCCTTTGGCTTTTGCAACAGCTGCATTGGGGCTGTTTGCTGGGATAAGCAAGCCGTTCTCGAATTTCCACAACTGTGCTTCGTCCGAACCGTTGTTCTCACCAACCTCCACGCGACTGCCATTTACACGTAGTGCATGGTTTGTTATCGGGTTGATGATACGCCAGCTGCCTGACAACTCTGAAATCTTCCAGAATTGTGCAGTATCGTCTTTCTTGAAATTAGTAAGACCAACAGCTTTCTCCTCTTTCTCATAGACAACATTTTCTTTATTGCCTGTAGCATAGATGTGGTATAATTTACCTTTCTCCAATGCTGCCTGTGCAAAACCACTGACAAGGCAGAATACCGCCATGAGAGCTGTTGCAAGGGTTCTCTTAAAGTTTGTGTTAGACATATACAAAAATTTTATGGTTATTATATTTTGTTTATTTCCTCCAAAAAATATCTCCGTATATCTGCGTGTATCCGCAAATATACGAAGATTAAATTATTTTGGTAAAAAAAATAGAAAATAATATATGTCTTGGCACAAATTTATTTTCAATCGTTTAAAATAGGGCTTAAAGGATTAGAAATCATATCTTGCCGACAAGTTGAAACGGTTGGCATTATATGTTTTCTTGTCAAAATTACTACGCCAGCCATGCAGGTACTCTATACCCAACTGCAAATTCTCTGTGGCATTGTAGAAAAAGTTTGCTACAAGATACTGTCCTCGTTGAATGGCACCGGGGTTGTTTGCTGCATAACCTTTTCTTGAATGTAGGAATGTCTGGCTATAAGTTGCCGAAGCCGAGAATTTCTTGCCAAAATTATATTGTGCTCCTGCATACCAGCTTTCGCTTTGCAATAGCATACCTTTACCGGGTGTTTCCGGGTCGGGAACAATATCAACTCCCACATTTGATATGTTGTTCACCATTGACCCAATACCTTCGCCTATAGTGAACTGTCCCATAAGTTGCAGGCCACCCATTGTTGTCAATAAACTTGCCTGTGCACCCCAGCCAATCTTACTCTCTTTTGCGGTATTTATCATGTCGTTATAGTACATGTCACGCATTATGGCACCAAGGCGTATATGGTTGTTGGGGTTACCTTTAAGGTCATACTGTACAAAAATTGGAATATTCGGTGCACGCTGTCCGCCTTTGTTGATATAATCATTAGGTCCAATATTCACATCGGGAGCTTCAAGAGAGATACCCATTGACAAACCCCAGTTGAAACCGTATTTCAGCATAACCTGTGTTGTACGGTAGAACATCATACCGCAAGGGCCACCATAGTCTATGGTGTTAGGTGCTGCCGCAAGGTCCATGAATGAACCGGTTGTATAACCGAATGTGAAGTATTTGGTACTCATATAAGCATTGAGCAGTTGAAAACCAAGTCCTTCGCCACGCCAGTTACCCGAAGTGAACACAACGAAATCGCCCAAAAGCCTGTTTGTTCCCACAAGTTTCATAAAGAGTGTGGAGTTTGTCATGTCCATACGATATTGTGTGGGAATGGCTCCCGGTTCAATGGCCGACGGCAAGAAATCGACATTGTTTACGGCATTGTCAAAATCGTATTCAATCTTTGCCTGAAGGTAACCACCCAAGCCTAATCCCCATTTGCCTTTTTGGTCAACAAGGATAAAACGTGGTGCACGTGGGTCGTGAAAATAGACTCCTTGGGTATTCTGGAAAATCTCTACTACATCAGGAGCTTCATTAACTGTTTCGCTGATGCATATCATGGGGGTGGATTTGTCGGGCATCTCAACCCAACGTTGTGCCATAGAAGGCAATGTCGCTGCAAAAGAGAATGTCAGCAACAGTAAACTTTTAAAAATCTTTTTCATAATTTTCATTTTAAAATTGTGTACAGAGATAAAAACAGATAAACTGAGAGAAAGTTTTTGAAATGTAACCAAAGAGCTTCCAAATCTTTTTATTTTCTTTGCAGTAATTTAATGATGGTATGAAAATGGAAGATAAAAGCTATAAGCGATTCAAGGATGTTGAGGCATCGCCACGTGACAGGTCTTGGGGAACAACTGTAACTACTGCCGGTGTTGAGCATGTAAGCTCTTCGGGCGAAGAGTATGATATTACTCATGCCGGTTACAAATATGATGAGAATGGTCGTAAAGTTCTGAATGAGTACCGTCTTATATATATAACTCGTGGCTCCGGGTATTTTGAGAGTGCATCATATTCCAAAGTAAAACTTACAGCGGGTATGATGGCAATGCTGTTTCCCGGAGAGTGGCACTCTTTTTATCCCGATAGCGAGAGTGGCTGGGATTGTTGTTGGGTTGGATTCAATGGAATAAATGTTGACAATAAAATCAGAAACAGTTTCTTTGCTTTCAGACACTGTATTTATCGTGTCGGTGTTGATGAAAAGATTGTAACCATATTTCATGATATATTGGAAATTCTTGAGAAAGAAAACAAAGGCTATCAGCAGTTTGCTGCCGGGTTAGTGGAGTCGCTTATTGGTCGCATATATTATATGAACGAGAATAATACCACCGGTGAGAGTTTTATTGTACGTGTGGTAAATCAGGCCAAGAGCATAATGAAAGAGGATATACCTGATGAAATGACTGTTGAGGAGATTGCTGTTTCGCTTGGTGTTACTTATTCAATGTTCCGCCGTGAGTTCAAGCGTCTTTGTGGTATTTCTCCGGGCCAATATCGTCTTGAACAAAAATTGGCAAGAGCGACAGAATTGCTTGTATCTACCAATGAGGGAATAACGGAGATTGCCCATCGTCTGCATTTTGATAATATAGGGCAGTTCTCGGCTTTCTTTAAAAAGAAAAAAGGTGTATCTCCTCTTGAATATCGCAAGAACTGCGGGGCAAACATTTGATTGGCTTACAATGTTTATGATAACTAAAACTATATAGGTATGAAAAAGATATTCCAAATGGCAATTATCATTGCAGTTGCAATGGCTTTTGCTCCGGTTAAGGCACAAGAACAGCCATATATAGATATGAATACAACGGTGGAGCGTGAGGTTACTCCCGATGAGATTTTCCTGCGTATAACCATTGACGAGAATGATTACAAGGGTAAAAAGACTCTCGAACAGATGCAGAAGTCGTTGTTGGAGGTTCTTAGGAAAAGTAATGTTGATGCAGCAGAGGCTCTTTCGCTGAACTACATGGGCAGTGAAGTGGGGTATAAACTATTTTCCAAGGATATAAAGCCTAAGACCGAGGCGGTTTATACTCTTAAATTATACGATGTCATTACTATGCAAAAGGTTATTGAGTCGTTGGAGAATGTGCAGATAACAAATATTCTTCTTGCCAAGACAAAATATACAAAGGAAGAGGAACTTAAACGCTCCATGAGCATCGATGCAATGCGTCAGGCACAAGCCGAGGCACGTGTCCTTGCAGGGGCTGTGGAGCAACAGGTAGGCAAGGCTATAAGTATTAGCTCCTGGATTTCAAAAGGCGAAACGGCACAGCCACGTCTCTACAAATCCCGTAGTGTCTCTAACGATGCCATGGATATTTCCGAGGAGCAGACATCTCAGATAAGCATTGCGAAAATTACCTATCGCTTCAATGTTAGTGTGAGATTTGAACTTAAATAAAGCCGTGACGAACTTTTAAATGATATGCAGTGTTTTTGAGAAAAAATACTGCATATCATGTTTAGATCAAACATTAAGAATTTTCTATTCAAGGAGTCACGATTGCCATTGTCGTATTCTCTTGTACTCCTTGCTGCACGAGTTGTTTTCGGCATATTGTTCATGAGTCATGGTGTTGCCAAATGGATCGCTTTTAATGATATGACCGAACAGTTCCCCGATCCTTTGGGTATGGGTAGCATTTTGACATTCTGGCTGGCTATATTCGCCGAGGTTGCATGCTCCTTTGGATTTATACTCGGTGCTTTGTTCAGGTTGTGTCTGATACCAATGATTTTTACTATGTGCGTGGCACTATTGATAATTCATGTGGGTGACCCGCTGGCGGTAAAGGAACTTGCCCTTATGTATCTGACAATATTTGTCCTGCTTTTCTTCAGTGGTCCGGGCCGTTTCTCTATTGACGAAATTTTACGTCATATAATAGCATAAAAGAACACCTCAAAGCGACTTTGAGGTGTTCTTTGTTATGAGTTGTAGTTAAAGTACTAAAACTTTCTTTCATAAGTTTTTAATAATATAAATGTTCTTTGGCAAATATATTATTCTTTTATAAAACTATTGATAACTTTTTTGAAAAAAAAACTAAAATGGGCGGTTTCTTGTTTTATGCATTATTCCAACTCTATGACAGTGATTCCGGCACCACCGAACTGTATATGTTCGTCATGGAAATTCTTTACAAAAGGTGTAGTGCTAAGATATTGACGTACAAGAG
>JAGCJL010000073.1 GCA_017647975.1 Bacteroidaceae bacterium
ACTATTGTGCAGTGGATATCCTGCGTCGCACACCTGGTGGCTGGGCCATATACGAGGTAAAGAGCAGCACAAGCCACATTGGCGACGAGATTAACGACCCCGATAAATTCGTAAAGTATGCTACCGATATTGCCTACCAAAAGTGGGTGCTCGAGAAGTGCGGAGTAAATGTCACCGGTACATACCTTGTAACGCTTAACAGCGATTATGTGCGAGATGGAGAGATTGATATACAGCAACTGTTCAACATAATTGATTTGAAAGAACTTGTTGCCAACGAACATGCCAAGGTGGCGAACAATACATCGTTGGCACATGCTGTTTTGGGAGAAGAGAATGAACTGCACAAAAATATCGGTGTTCATTGTACCAGCCCCTATCAGTGCGAATTCTGGAAATACTGCACTCAACAGGCAGGTCTTGACCTTGAGAATGACAAAGCTACGGTGTTCGACCTCTACCGCATGAGTGCGAAGAAGAAGTTTGAATACTTTGACAAAGGTCTGGTTGCGTTTGAGGATATATGCAACGAAAAGCTCAACGAGAAACAACGCATGCAGGTCGATTGCACGCTGAATGCCAGCGACTATATAAACAAACAGGGTATAAAGGAATTTCTGAACAAGATAACATATCCGCTATATTTCCTCGACTTTGAGAGTATGCAGCAAACCTTGCCGCAATGGGATGGCACACGACCATATATGCAAGTGTGTTTCCAGTACTCGTTGCACTACATTGAACACGAGGGCGGTGAACTCAAGCACAAGGCATTCCTTGCACCAAGCGACGGCACCGACCCACGCCGTGCATTAGCCGAGGCTCTGTGTCGCGACATTCCAATGAATGTATGCACAATGGCATACAACGACGCTTTTGAAAAGACACGCATCAAGGAGATGGCAGAAGCATTCCCCGACCTTGCCGCACACCTTACGAACATCAGAGAAAACATCATAGACCTGCTTGTGCCGTTCCGCGAGGGACACTGCTACACACCGGCTATGGGTGGTTCGTTCAGCATAAAGAGCGTGCTGCCGGCACTGTTCCCTGGTGATGATGAACTGAACTACCACAACCTTAACCCATTGGTGCAGAATGGTGGACACGCCATGACAATATTTCCACAGATAAAGGATATGGAACCCCAAAAGGCTGCCGAAGCACGCGAAGCACTGCTTGCCTACTGCCACCTCGACACCCTTGCAATGGTACGAGTGTGGGAAAAATTGAAAGAATTGGCTAAATAAAAAGAGACCAGCTATATAAATTGATTTGACAAAATAGGTAATAAGACTAATAAAACAAACACAGATATGGACACTGAACGCACAAAAGAAATATTTGATTCAATAAAGAAACTATTAATCTTGAATTATAAGGATGAAAAAACAAATATAAGCAAGATTATAGAAGATGAACAGTTTTATTTTATAAAGGGTAAAAAAGCTTTGAAATATTTAGAGGATAAATATAAACCAGAAACAGACATAGAGAAACTTAAAAAAGCAAAAAAATGTTTAGAGGAGCAAGGATATGAGAGTTTTAAGAACAACAGTGAATTTATAGAATTATGTAACGACATCAATAGATTTGTTGCTTACTGTGACCTTAATGCAAAAGGAACATATACTGTAAATGAAGGCGAAAAAGTGGTGGAAGAGTATAGCTACTATGATGATGATATACAAGAAGATGGTAACGTTGTAAAAAAGAAGTTTGATAAAAGCAAAATAGACAAGAGAACTATTGCAAAGGCTTATGTATATCAAGATGATTGGATAGAAAATATATTGTGTTTTTTGATTAATAATAAGGATACTAATTACATAAAAAACGATAGTGTCAAACGTGCAATTAAATATTTTAAAGAACCTGCTAATAATTTTACGACATTAAGCACTGAGCACCGAGAGTATATTGCAAAATATTTTAATATAAATAATGACGATAATTTTGATAAAAATTTGAAAAAAATATTTGACAATAATCTCTTGGAAACAATTAACAAATTATTAAAAGATAAGACCAATAATAATAGCAGAGAAATTTGTCAAGATAATCTCACATACATATATACAGAATTGATATACAAAATAGATTCGGAATGGAAACCATTTGACACATCGTTCTATGAGAATAACTGGAATGTCATACTTACCGGAGCACCGGGTACTGGAAAAACATTCTTGGCTAAAAAAATTGCAGCAAGTATCATTGGGTGTAGCGTTGAAGAACTAGAAAAAGGGAAAAAAGAACAGTTCGGATTTGTTCAATTCCATCCATCATACGATTATACTGATTTTGTGGAGGGATTACGTCCTAATTATGATACAAAAACAAACAGCAATTTATCTTTTGTTCTTCAATTTGGTACATTTAAAGAGTTTTGCAAAACAGCTGCAATTTCTTTTAATAATAAAGAAAAGAAAAAATTTGTATTTATTATTGATGAAATAAATCGTGGTGAGATTTCTAAAATATTTGGCGAATTATTCTTTGCAATTGATCCTGGATATAGAAAAGAAAAAAATAGAATTCTAGTAAAGACCCAATACCAGAATTTAAACAGACCCGAAATTACCGGAAATAACAATCCATTTACAGAAGGCTTTTATGTTCCAGAAAATGTATATATAATTGGCACGATGAACGACATAGACCGCAGTGTAGAAAGTATGGACTTTGCATTCCGCCGTCGTTTTGCATTCAAGGAGATAAAAGCGAAAGAATCACAAGACAATATCTTATTTTATGATAAAGATATAGATGAACGCACATTAGTTACTCTAATAAAGGCAATGGATGCCATTAATGATAAATTAACTATACTTGGTCTTAATGACTCATATCATATTGGTGCTGCCTACTTTAAAAAGATAGGCCTATATAGCCGACAAAAAACAAATAAATGGAATAGCCTTTGGGAACACCATCTTTACGGTACACTATTTGAATACTTTCGTGGTGAACCCGATGCTTTAGACAAAATGAAGGAACTTGAAAAGGTATATTCAGCTGTAGTAAATCCATAACATAACATAACAACTCTCCAAACAACTGGTATGTTTAAATTGCGTGACAACACAGAGTATGGTAAACTGAATGACAAAGAGAATTGCATAGAACAGACTCCATCTTTTCCTAAGAGAGATTCCAAGAATTATGAAAATTTCTTAAAAGATATTTCAGGAAAATCCATCAAAGATATAAATGAAAATGATGGAGAGATTCTTGTGTGGCCTCATTTGCTCAAGGATTGTAATAATGATTTTGCAAATATGAAAATCCTTGAATACAATCACAAAGAGAAAAAAATACAGACAACTAATCTTGTAGGGTTTATTGGGAAAGGCGATGTAGAGATTGAAATAAATTCCAGATTTTCAGGAAAAGAAAACAGAAACGAACAGGATTATTTCCTCTACTATATACTGTCCAAAGTTTTTTCTGCAAACATTGTCAATTTGGAGGTTGGTGGCGGTTCACTAAAGGAACTTGATTTTTTGTTGTTTCTCTTTCCACGTTTGTTGAAGAGTGCCATGCAACAGGGTATGTATAAAAAATATGTCAAGAAGGAATACAACGACTCTAATATACGAGGAGTTATAAATATAAACCGACATATACGTTATAACGATCCTCCTAATGGACGTATTGCATACACTACACGAGAGTTTAGTTACGACAACGATATTACACAACTAATAAGGCATACCATTGAGTATATGAGTACCATACCAATGGGGCGTGCGTTGCTCAATAGTGACAAAGAGGTAGAGCAATATACAAGACAAATTATTCAGGTGACTCCGTTATATCAAAAAGGTGAAAGACGCCGAGTTATAACTGCAAATAGAACACCCTTGTCACACCCTTATTACAACCGTTATAAGGCTTTGCAACAGATTTGTCTTGCCATTCTGCGAAAAGAGAAAATGAGCCACGGTTCAATGAGCAACAAAGTTCATGGCTTGTTGATTGATGTAGCTTGGCTATGGGAAGAGTACATTGGAATAATAATGCGTGAAGAAGGCTTTACTCACCATACAAATAAAACGGCGTTCAAATTATTCACAAGGATTGAAGACTGTTATGAGGAAGGTAAGAACTTCCAGAATATTATTCCAGACTATGTGTGGGAACAAGGAGATAAAAAAATTATTGCTGATGCAAAATATATTCCTTTGCACAGATTCCACAAGACTGATGCAGAACGTGCAAGTGCTATATATTACAAGACAATTATGTATATGTACCGATTCGCAACGAATATAGGTTTTCTTTTTCATCCTTGCAGTTTTGAAGAGGCAAAAGACTACGATGTAACATTCCAGGACTATGAAATTGCAAATGGAAAGAATTGCCATCTATATAAAGTTGGTCTTGTGATACCTGACAGCAATAAAGAATACAAAGATTTTAAGAATGAAATAAAAGAAAGAGAGGAAGTTTTTAAGAAAAAAGTATTAAGCATAATACAGAAAGATGGAATTATTTTTTAAAAGTTCCCCTCATTTTTTGAAGTTTTTCCTAAATGTTTCTATATTATATATAGGAAACATAAACAACTTTTAGACCATGAAAGAGATTTACGAACGGCTATTACAGAGTGAAGATTCCAATACGTAAGAGAATTGTATAAAAACATTGCTCGAGGCAACAAGAAAGGGTAATAAAGAGGCTTTTCAATATATGAGAATGGTATTGGAGACTACAGATGTCAATTCCAGCTTGTATTTGAACATATCTCTTGGCCTTATGAATACCGAGGACAAAGAGTGGCTCAAAGCAAATAGGAGCAGATGGAACTGGAAACTGCGAGAGTTTGCAGGACATAGTAGCTGGGATACTTTCCTTACAGTAGATTTTATTAATGAGAAACTATAATATTTACTATGGCAATAGCAATAAACAGTAAAGAACTTATGACACTGCTCGAGGTAACACCATCGTGGCAGAATATAATGCTTACAGGCCGTCACGGCATTGGCAAGTCACAGATTTTGACCAAGTATTTCGAGACAAAGGGAATGCCTGTCAAGACCCTGTTCCTGGGCCAGATGAGCGACCCTGGCGACCTGCTTGGCCTCCCCACGAAGGACGAGGCAACAGGCAAGACAACCTTTATGCCACCCTATTGGTTCCCCATTGACGGCAAGCCCATAGTGCTGTTCCTCGATGAACTCAACCGCGCACGCCCCGAGATTTTGCAGACGGTGATGGATCTTGTGCTCAACCGCAAGCTTGCCGGACGGCCCCTGCCCGAGGGAAGCCGCATAATTTCGGCATGCAACGATGGCGACGAGTATCAGCTGACCGACCTCGACCCCGCACTTGTGTCGCGTTTCAACATCTATACCTTCCGCCCATCGGCCGACGAGTGGTTGCTTTGGGCCGAAAGCGCGGGGCTTGACAAGCGCATTATACAGTTCATAAGCGCCAACCCCGAAATGCTCGACCGCAGCAGCGACACCAAAGAGGAGCAGGGCCTTGAGAAAGACCCCGACCGCCGTGCCTGGGAGAAGGTTGCGCGCCTCATGGAAAATGTGCCCAACCCCGCACCCGTGCACCAGAAGATTATCGCAGGCATTGTGGGTGTACACGCAGCAGCAATGCTGTTCCAGTCGTTCCGTAAAGAGGATGTTACACCCGCAGAACTGCTTGCCAACTTCAAGGCTGTGAAGAAAGAACTTGACAAATATGAACTGCACCAATTCTCGCTGCTCAACGACGCGTTGGCACGTTTCTTCGAGACAGGCAAGGCCGAATTGCTGGAAACAGCAACGGTGACAGACAACCTGGGAGCCTACCACGACTACCTGTACAAGGGCAACCGCGAGGCCTACGCACACTTTGTCTCGCTCATCGACGGCACAAATTACAAGAAAATGCTGGTTTTCATAAACAAAGAAATGCCTACAACCTATAAGAAAGTACTGCAATTCATCAGCACTTTATGACAGCACGCGAACGCATACAGAAGGAGATAGAACAGTGGTTCCTTACCGAACCGGTGTTCTTCACGGTATATTGCAGCCATAGCCTTGTGATGAATGCCAATATGCTTTGCCCGCTGCGCTCGGGCAAAGGGCGCATAGAGTATAACCCGGCTATTATAGAAACTATGACGGAGAGTCGGCTGCGTGACCTGTTGCGTGTGGAGATTATACGCATATTGCTACAGCACCCCTACGCCCGACAGCCGATAGGTTGCCCCTCAATAGTGCTGCAGACGGCAAGCGACCTTGTGATTTCGCCCGCCTACAACCTTGCGTGGGCGAACCTTGCCCACCCCACGGATTTTGGTTTTCCTACAGGACAGCACTACGAGTGGTATGCAATGCACCTGAACGAATTCCGTGACAATTTACAGCAAGAAGGCGAACAGCAACAGCAAGAAAGCGAACAACAGCAAGGACAAGACAGTAGCAGCCAAGGCAAGAACGAGGCGACAGAAGCCAGGGCAAGCAACAACAGTGAGCAAGAAAGCAAACAACAGCAAGTACAAAACAATAGCAGCCAAGGCAAGCAACAACAAGAGAGCGGGCAAAGCGAAGCCTCATCGGGCAACGAGAACAGCGACAATAACAACACCCCCACATCGGGATACACTGATTTGTGGGAGGAGGACCAGTTCCAGGCACGACAGATAACCGATATTGTAAAGAGTTCATCGTCATGGGGCAGCCTGTCCGGTGACCTTATAGAACTTATAAAGAAGACTGCCGAGGGAAAGGTTGACTTCCGTGCAGTGTTGCGCATGTTCCGAGCAAGCATACTTTCACAGAAACGCCGCCTCACCCGCATGCGCCCCAGCCGTCGCTTCGGCTTTGAGCAGATGGGCAGCCGTTACGACTTTACCACGCGCCTGCTCATTGCCTTAGACACCAGCGGCTCGGTTGGCAGTGAAGATTTGGGGCGGTACCTGAATGTAACAACATCGTTCTTCAAGTACGGCATTCAGCAAATTGATGTGCTTATGTTCGACGCC
>JAGCJL010000074.1 GCA_017647975.1 Bacteroidaceae bacterium
AGAGATGCCTGCTCTTGACCTCTATTCAGAGGTATTGCAGGACACAGTGATTGACCTGATGGAGCTTGGACGCGTAAAATCGGGAAGTACCTGTTAACTCTCATTGAGCCAGGAGGGTCTACAGCTTGTATACGACAACCTCGACTTCTTCCGCGACAAACTGGTGCTTCGTCCTTCGGAAATTTCGAACAGCCCTGAGGTTATACGCCGTCTGGGAGTTATTGCCATAAACACAGCCATCGAAGTTGACCTCTACGGTTGCGTAAACTCGTCACACATTGGCGGAACACGACTGATGAACGGTATCGGCGGTTCAGGCGACTTCGCACGCAACGCATACATTTCAATCTTCACCTGCCCGTCGACACTGAAAGACGGCAAAATCAGCGCCATCGTACCCATGGTGGCACACCCCGACCACTCGGAACACGACGTAAGAATCGTAGTCACCGAATATGGTGTTGCCGACCTGCGCGGCAAAGGTCCCGACGAACGTGCAAAGACTCTCATAGAGAACTGCGCACACCCCGACTACCGCGAACTATTGTGGGACTACCTAAAGATAAGCAAAAAGGCGCACATCAGCCACAATGTAGCAGCTGCACTTGCCCTGCACACCACTTTCGAGCGTGAAGGTGACATGCGCCTTACCGACTACAACAAGTTCATAGGATGAAAAAAAAGCTTGTAACAGAAATGGGGCGCATCTGCCGTCAGGAGTTTGTCGACGCCGACAAACTCCCTTTGACGGTTGTTGTCGATAATGTACGCAGCCTGCACAATGTAGGCTCCGTTTTCCGCACCTCCGACGCTTTCCGCGTAGAACGCATAGTGTTGTGCGGAATAACAGCAACACCCCCACATGCCGAAATACACAAGACAGCCTTGGGCGCGGAAGATGTTGTGGAGTGGATATATGAGAAAGAGACAATGGAGGCTGTCGAAAAGTTGCGCTCCGAAGGCTACAAGGTATATGCAATAGAACAGGTGGAAGAGAGCATTGCCCTTCAGGATTTCCCGGTGAAAGAGGGCGAAAAATATGCTGTAATTCTGGGCAATGAGGTCAAAGGGGTACAGCAGCAGGTGGTGGATGCCTGCGATGGCTCAATAGAGATTCCGCAGTTCGGCACCAAACACTCGCTGAATGTTTCTGTGACGGCAGGAATGGTTATCTGGGAGTTTGCATGTAAAATGGGGTGGGTCAAACTGATCTGACCCCAAAAAGTTGGACTTATTAATAGATAAATTTATTGGTAAAGAGTTCGGTATTGCACCGGACTCTTTCCTTTTAGTCTCAGTTTAATTCTGTCATTGTTGTAGTAATGGATATACCTCTTTAGTTCCTGTTTGAAGTGATCCATATCCTTGAACTCCTGCAAATATAGTAATTCAGATTTCATTATTCCAAAGAAGTTCTCCATCATTGCATTATCAAGGCAGTTGCCCTTTCGTGACATACTCTGTACAATGCCATTGCGTTTGAGTGCCAGTTGGTATTGTGTGTGCTGATAATGCCAACCCTGGTCTGAGTGCAGCACAAGACCTTCCTGTGGCTTTACTTTCCTTATTGCACTGTTCACCATATTCATTACCATCCGCAAGTCCGGGCTGTCGGAGATAGTGTATGAGATTATCTCGCCGTTGTACATATCAAGTATCGGTGAGAGATAGGCTTTTTTGTCACCAATCTTGAATTCCGTAACATCGGTAGCCCATTTGCGATTAGGTGCCTGTGCTGTAAAATCACGCTCTAGGACATTGGTGGCAACACGGCCAACATCGCCTTTATATGAACGGTATCTAACCCTACGCACAGCTGATTTGAGTTGCATCCCCTGCATCAGTTTCTGCACAGTCTTATGATTGATGGCATACCCTTCATTGCGCAACTGGATATATACTCGACGATAGCCATAGCGTTTGTTGTGTTGCGCAAATATCTCGCTGATACGCTTACGTACAGCCTGATACTTGTCCGCAGGTTCAAGGTGTGCTATGTTGTAATAATAGGTAGAACGTGCCATCTTTATGCGTTTAAGCATAAAGTGCAGGTCGTGGCCTTCTTGCCTTAGTTCTCGGATTGCCCCCGCCCAATCGCGCGTAGACGGGCTTCTCTCTCCTCGACTAAGGCTTTCACTTTTTTTAGCAGCGCATTCTCCGTCTTTAGTTCTTGATTCTCCCTGCGGAGGCGTTCAAGTTCCGTTTCCGGTTTTTGTAATTTCTTTGGTCTTCCCATACCTGGTGATCGGCCTCGTTTCTTGGTTATTAACAGAGCATCAACACCTTGCTCGCGTGCAGTCTTTAGCCACATTGACAAACAGCCGGCACTTACTCCGTATTTTATCGAGGCTTGCACCAAAGATACACCATTGTTCTCAATATCCAATACAACTTTATGTCTAAAAGTTGCATTACTGCGAGTGTAGTCCTGACGATGAAGTACTGTTACTCCTTCTTTTTGATACAATATCCAAAGTTTGAGCAAGCGTTTGTGACTTATTCCATATTTTACACAAATGTAATTGATGGAATAACCATCTTCGAGCATATGCATATATTTTAGCAATGCTGAATGATCGTGTTTCTTACGCATAAAATAAACCCCAAAAGTTTTTTGTCTAACTTTTGGGGTTCACTTCAT
>JAGCJL010000075.1 GCA_017647975.1 Bacteroidaceae bacterium
CGCAGGCTTTACATCGTGGACGTTGACGGATTCGAACCGCCGACCCTCTGCTTGTAAGGCAGATGCTCTAAACCAGCTGAGCTAAACGTCCGATAAGTTGTTGTTTTTGTGGACGTTGACGGATTCGAACCGCCGACCCTCTGCTTGTAAGGCAGATGCTCTAAACCAGCTGAGCTAAACGTCCAATAAATTGCAATTCTCAATTGCGATGCAAAGGTATAGTAAATATTTTTCTCTGCCAAATTTTTTGATGATTATTTTTGAAAAAGAATAAAAACTTTGTGCCGGGTATTGTGTGTGTTCTTTGGCCGGCATCATTTCTTAGGTGAATTTTCTGTGCTTTTTGTTTAAATTGCTTTTATTTGATTTAAAAATGTTATATTTGCATCTGTTGTTGCGATAATGGACTTTTTTTGTTCGTGCAACGTCGTTTTTGAGGTAACATTGTTGATTGTATGTTGTCCTTTATATTGTGTGTTGAATATTCTTTGAATTTCAATTTTATATATTGAATTTGAATGGAAACAAAAACTTCAAAATATCCATTGCTTGAGAGTGTTGATTCTCCGGCCGATTTGAGAAAACTGCCCGAATCGAGTTTGCCTCAGCTATGCAAGGAGTTGCGTGGATTTATAATAGATTCTTTGGCAAATAATCCTGGACATTTTGCATCAAGTCTTGGTTCTGTGGAACTAACTGTTGCTTTGCATTATGTTTATGCCACTCCCGAGGATAAGATTGTTTGGGATGTGGGTCATCAGGCTTATGGACATAAGATTCTTACCGGTCGTCGCGACCGTTTTCATACCAATCGCAAATTTGGTGGCATAAAGCCTTTTCCCTCTCCTGTAGAGAGTGAATACGACTCTTTTGTCGCAGGACATGCTTCAAACTCTATTTCTGCGGCATTGGGATTATCGGTTTCGGCGAAACTTGAAGGTCGAAAAGAAAATGTCATTGCAGTTATTGGAGATGGCTCAATGAGCGGCGGTCTTGCATATGAGGGCTTGAATAACCTTGCGAACACATCGAATAATCTGCTTGTCATTTTGAATGACAACAATATGTCCATAGACAAGAGTGTTGGTGGCATGAGTCAGTTGCTTATCTCCATGCACTCTTCAAGAGCTTATAACAAGCTTCGTTATTATATTGCTCGCGGTCTAAGAAAAATTGGTATCCTCAACGAGCAGCGTGCCAATGCATTGATACGTTTCAATAATGGATTGAAAGCGATGCTTTTCCGCCAGCAGAATTTCTTTGAGGGAATGTGTGCACGTTATTTCGGCCCAATTGACGGACATGATGTTCTTGAGTTGGTACGTATGTTGCGTAGTATAAAAGATATGTCCGGTCCTCGCATGTTGCATATTCACACAGTAAAGGGTAAGGGTTGGGAGCCTGCCGAAAAGAATGCAACAGTATGGCACCAGCCGGGAATCTTTGATATTGAGACCGGCGAACGCATTGTGGCAGAGGGCGGTTCTCCACGTTTTCAGGATGTTTTTGGCGAAACACTTGTGGAACTTGCAAAAGCCGATAAGAGAATTGTAGGTATTACCCCTGCAATGCCGTCAGGTTGTTCAATGAACAAACTTATGCAGGTTTTCCCTAATCGTTTCTTTGATGTAGGTATAGCCGAAGGTCATGCAGTGACATTTTCTGCCGGTTTGGCGAAGGGCGGAATGATGCCATTCTGTAATATATATTCATCGTTCATGCAACGTGGATATGATAATCTTATTCACGATGTCGCTTTGCAGAAACTGAACTTTGTTCTTTGTCTTGACAGAGCCGGTTTGGTTGGTGAGGATGGCCCAACGCATCATGGCTCATTTGACCTGGCCTATCTTCGTCCAGTCCCCGATATCACAATATCATCGCCTTATGATGAGTGTGAATTGCGTCGTTTGATGTTTACCGCCACACAGCCCGACATGGGTACTTTCGTTATTCGTTATCCTCGTGGCAAGGGTTCGCTGATGGATTGGCGTTGTCCTCTTGAAACAGTTGAGGTTGGTAAGGGCCGTTGCATGCACGAAGGAAAAGATGTTGCATTGCTCACGCTCGGCCCTCTTGGTAAGGTAATGGAAGCAGCTGTTGCCGAGGCTGAGAAGCAAGGCATTAGTGTTGCTCACTATGATATGCGTTTCTTGAAACCACTTGATGAGGATATACTCAAAAAAGTAGGTGAGAATTTCAAATATGTTGTCACTTTGGAGGACGGAACAATCAAGGGAGGTCTTGGAAGTGCTGTTGTTGAATATATGACAGCCAACGGCTATACCCCGAAAGTAAAGGTCTTGGGAATACCTGACAACTTTGTAGAACATGGTACTCCCGACGAATTGTATCGTATCTGTGGCATGGATAAAGAGAGTGTTCTTGAAGCGATATTAAAATATAAAGAGTTATGAGAATAGTCATTGCGGGTGCAGGAGCTGTTGGAACGCACCTCGCCAAGATGCTTTCTGTAGAGAACGAAACTGTAGTGTTGTTGGATGCAAGCGAAGAGAAACTCGGAAAAATGGAGTCTCTTTTTGACTTGCAGACAATAGTTGGTGACCCTACAAAACTTTCGGCTTTAAATAATGCCGGAGTAGGGGATGCTGAGCTTTTTGTTGCGGTAACTCCCGACGAGAGCAGTAACGTGACAGCATGTATATTGGCACACTATCTTGGTGCAAAAAAGACCATTGCCCGCATAGATAACTATGAATATCTGCAACCTAAGCACAAGGCTTATTTTGAGTCTTTGGGTGTCGATTCGCTTATCTATCCCGAGCAACTTGCAGCAGAAGAGATCGTTACAAGTATCAAGTATAGCTGGATGCGACAGATGCTTGAATTCGGTGACGGAGCATTGGTGATGATTGGCGTAAAGATCAGGGAAAATGCAGCTATCAAGAATATACCGTTTAAGGAACTTGCAAGAGATATCCCTTATCATATTGTGGCAATACAGCGTGGTGATGAGACAATAATCCCTCGTGGTAACGATGTTATTCTTGTCGATGACCTTGTCTGCTTCATGACAACTCAGGAACAGATTTCCCATGTAAGGAAAATCTGCGGTAAGGAGGAATTTGCCGAAGTTAAGAGCGTCATAATCATGGGTGGAAGTCGCATCGCTGTACGTACCTCAAAACTGATATCGGACAATATTGATGTTAAGATTATTGAGAGCGACTTGAACCGTTGTCACAAACTTCTTGAACTTGTCGATGACAAAGTGATGATAATCAATGGCGATGCCCGCGATCCGGAACTGTTGCGTAGCGAAGGCTTGTCGCGTACCGATGCCTTCATAGCACTTAGCGACAACTCCGAAGCCAATATTCTTGCTTGCCTTGCAGCAAAGCGTGGTGGTGTTTATCGTACCGTTTCCGAGGTAGAGAATATCGATTATATTTCAATGGCCGAGAGCATGGATATCGGTTCGGTTATCAATAAGAAGAAACTTGCGGCGAGTGCAATTTTCCAGATGATGCTCAATACCGACGTCCTTAGCGTCAAGTGTTTGACATTTATTGATGCAGTAGTAGCAGAGTTCCCTGTCAATGAGGGCGATTTCATAACCAAACGTCCTGTTAAGTCGCTCGGCTTGCCCGACGGAGCAAATATCGGTGGCCTCATCCGTAATGGTGAGGGTGTGCATGTAACAGGTAATACCATGATACAGGCCGGAGACCATGTGGTTGTATTCTGCCGTGAACACGTACTTAAGAAATTAGTAAGATTCTTTAAATAATGTTCCACCCAAAAATTATATTCCGCATCATAGGTATGTTGCTTTTTATTGAAGCAATGTTCCTTTGTGGCAGCGTATTTGTTGCGTTGTATTACGACGAAGTGGTAGTACGTTCCCTGCTTATATCAGTAGGCGTTATGGTTGGAACAGGTGCGCTGTTGACAAATCTATGTCGTGGAACAGAGCGTAATCTTTCGCGTAAGGACGGCTACATAATAGTCTCCTTATGCTGGATTGTCTTTTCGCTCTTTGGTTCATTGCCTTATATGCTAAGTGGTTACATTACAACCTTTACCGACGCTTTCTTTGAGACAATGTCGGGTTTTACCACAACGGGAGCAACAATTTTGCGTGACATTGAGTCATTGCCAAAATCCCTTCTTTTCTGGCGTATGATGACCCATTGGGTAGGCGGTTTGGGAATAGTCTTTTTTACCGTAGCGGTATTTCCTATCTTTGGTTTGGGTGATATAAACCTCTTTGCTGCAGAATCGGTGGGCCCCATGCGTACCAAACTGCACCCGAGAATATCTGTTACCGCACGTTGGATACTGATAATATATGTAGGGCTTACAATCATAGCGGCCTTGGCAATGTATCTTTCAGGAATGGGTGGTTTTGATTCCGTGTGTCATGCTATGTCAACCATTGCTACAGGTGGTTTTTCAACCAAACAGGACAGTATAGCGTCGTTTAACTCGCCGGCGGTGGAATATGTGACGGCACTATTCATGTTCCTTGGAGGAACAAACTTGTCCTTGCTCTATATGTTCATATTTAAGGCACGTCCAATGATGCTTCTGCGTGACACCGAGTTCAGGACATATTTCTCAATAATACTTGTCTTTACAACAGCAATATTTTTTGGGCTCTATTACACCACGCCGTTGGGCGTTGAAGGAGCTTTCCGTTCATCGCTTTTCCAAGTTGTTTCGGTGATTACAACAACAGGTTATGCATCTACAAATTATGTGTTGTGGATACCTATTCTGTGGCTTTTGCTCTGCGGCCTGATGTTTATTGGTGCCTGCTCGGGTTCAACATCGGGAGCGATGAAATGCGTACGTATATCAATACTTTTCAAAGTGATGGTAAACGAGTTCAAACGCATTGTACACCCCAACGCAGTGATACCTGTGCGTGTAGCAGGCAAAATAGTACCGTCGAATGTACAGTCGGCAATTCTGGCCTACACCGTTATATATATCTTTATGCTTATTGTCGGTTTAATGGTAAACACCGGTTTCGGGCTTGACTTTATTGATGCTTTCGGCTTGTCGGTGTCATCGGTGGGAAATGTAGGCCCGGCATTGGGACATTACGGTCCTATGGATTCTTTTGCATCGTTGCCGGCTTTTGTGAAGTGGTTCAGTGCTTTCCAGATGCTTGTTGGTCGTCTTGAATTCTTCGCGGTGCTTCTGCTGTTGACACCAGTGTTCTGGAAACGTAAATAAAAAAAAGAATAATGAAAAACAGATATAAATGAGTGGTCAATTTCATTTGACCACTCATTTGTTTGTTAATTTATCTTAAAAATAGGGCTTAGAATTGAATTTTTTGCCCTTGGTTTCTATATTATGTAAAAACAGAAAACAGATGGAAACTAAAGAAGCAGCAAAGTATACAAGCAAGCAAACAGTAAAGAATGCAAAGAAACAACTGACCCTCATCGACGCCATTGAAACTATTATTGAGAAGAGCGAGGATTCAAAACTGGGCAAGGAGTTATTCAAAGAGGCAAAACGTGAAATAAAATTCCTTGCCGAGAGTTACGGCATAAGCGAGACACAGGCGGTGCTGTTCTGCGTGGCGATGGAGAAGGGGCCAAGGCGTATCGATTACGATGACCTTGCACGTTATCTTAACATAAACAATGTGCGTATGTTGCAATATGCCGACGATATCAACGCTCTGATACGCCGCCGTCTCATACGCTACCGCAATGCAAACGACGAGGAATATTTCGACATTTATCCGCCCGTTCTAAAGGCGTTGAAACATAACGAAGTATATACCCCTGCACCAAAGACCGGTCTTACATGCGAAGAACTGTTCGAACAGCTTAATGCCCTTTTTACCGACCTCTACGAAGATGCCATCATTGGTGACGAAGCGGTATTGGAGGCGGCCAAGTTGCTTGACGACAACAGGCATGTGGAATTCTCAAAACAGATACATGCGTTAAAGCTGACAAAAAAGGCACAGGCTATAGTAGTGTTCTTCTGCCACCGGCTTGTAAACAATGACGATGACGACATACGCATAAACCAGCTCGAGGAACTTATATGCAACGCGACTGAGTTCCAGAGGACAAGACGCGAGTTCCGCACCGGCGAACATGTGCTTTTCAGGCAGCAGCTTATAGAGCATGGCTGTGTCGACGGTATTGCCGAAAACTCACGCTACAAGCTTACGAATACAGCCAAGCGTACCTTGCTTGCCGAACTTGGTGTGAACACCACCGACGAGAATATCGCAAACCTGCTACAACCACAACTGCTCACCGCAAAGGAACTGTTCTATCCCGCAGCCATAAGCAATAAGATTGACGAGCTTACAAAGTTCTTTACACAGGAACACTTTTTGCAGGTACGCGAAAGAATGCAACAACGTGGCTTCCGCGGCGGCTTTGCCTGCCTTTTCTATGGTGGCCCCGGAACAGGAAAGACCGAGACGGTGTATCAGCTTGCACGTCGCACCGGTCGTGAGATAATGGTTGTGGATGTTCCGCAGATAAAGAGCAAATGGGTGGGCGACAGCGAGAAGAACATCAAGGCACTCTTCGACCGTTACCGCGAACTTGTGAAACGCCGGGATGTTGCCCCTATATTGCTCTTCAACGAGGCCGACGCCATCATCAGCACCCGCAAGAGCGGAGCTCAGAACGCCGTTGACAAGATGGAGAACGCCATACAGAACATCATTCTGCAGGAGATGGAGACACTTGACGGCATAATGATTGCCACCACCAACCTGCAGGAGAACCTTGACAACGCCTTTGAACGCCGTTTCCTTTACAAGATAAAGTTCGAGAAGCCCGACGCTGCAGTTCGTGCCAAGATATGGCGGCAGATGATACCCGAGCTTAGCGAGAGCGACGCCACAACACTTGCAGCTGCCCATGACCTCAGCGGCGGACAGATAGAGAACGTGGCACGCAAGCACTCAATAAATGTGGTGCTGCACGGCGAGCAGGAGAATCTATTGGAGAATCTGTTAAAAGAGTGTGCAACAGAACGCCTCAGCAACCAGCAACAACGCACGCGAGTAGGGTTTTAAAAATTAACATAATTTAATACCGGTGTATTTTTTTATATTGCCACTAACGACTACGGTACTATCCGTGAATTCTTATTGTCGCGTGAATTGATTCAAAAATCTCTTCTGCATCTTTCTTGTTAAGTCCGGCTTTTGTCGCAACAGCTATCAGATCCGCTTTTGAAGGTTCAATGCTATCATTAATGGACGTTGTGCGATATCCGTTCATGCCATCGCTTGGCAAAATATCGTAGGCTGGCGAAAAATGCCATTCACCATCACTATATATGAATGCAAAGTTTTTGGCATGGTCATCCTTGTTTTCTATCAGATAGTTGAACACCATTAAACGATACACTTTCCACAGTTCTGCCATGTTGTGAGTAAGTGCTGCACATACTTGGAATATATGAGAGTAGTCAATGCTTGGTATGCGATAGTCCGCACATATAAGGCCGGCAATACTCACTACATGCAATTTCCCCTCGGGTGTACGGTCAAAGCGTTGTACGCCAAAATACTTATCCTCGAAAAGGTGTGTTTCAGGCATTTCAATGCCACACTGCCGAGCTAACAGTGAGTGCTTATACTCTTCGCGGCCAATGTGTACCGAGTCTTGTTTTGCCCGGAACTTTACAAGCCATTCTTTGCCGTCGTAACGCGTGAAAATCTTTGGCCTTGCACCACCGGGCGAACCTCCACGATGCTGAAATTCCTCTATGCCTTCGCCTGTATAGTCGTCGCTGTCAAGTATGCGCTCTGCTTCCACTGCCAATTTCTCAAAATCGGCATATTCCTGTTCTGTAATCACGCTCTTGTCAGGCCTGAACTCCAATGCCCCACGGCCGGTAGAGCCCACCAACGCAAGACGATCCAGTATCGTAAGACTGCGAGGGTTTATTCCTTGCAGTTGCAAATACCTGTCAAGAATAAGTTGCCCCCAACCATCGGGCAGACAGTCATCAAAAACTCCAAAACCTCCATTAAAAGGTCTTGGTCTGGCAACGAATACGCCACTGCGAAGCGGCAACTCAAACGGGGAAATCGAAAAGCCCGATGCAAGCCAAGCTGCTGAATACTCGAATGCACATAAACCCTCTTTGGTAAGAGCCAGGTGGCCAACCAAAAAATTGTTATATATAACCTCAATCTGCTTGATACTATTCATTTTTCTTTCCTCTTTTGCGATTTCCGCTCTGCTCATTCAACACATCATCAAGTGTCTGATATTGCTTTTGTGCGAATAGTGCATCAAAATCGGACAGGGCGTTCAGTGCGAAAGCTATTTGAAGAAGGCCTCGTAATGAAATCTCGCCAGTCTGTTCAAAACGGCGATATGTCGCGAACTTGATACCGGCACGGTTTGCCAACCCCTCTTGTGTCAAATTGAGTTCCAATCGACGAGCTTTCACCCTTGATGCTATATGAATGGATTTTTCATTCGGAGTTTCTGCGTTAAGCAATAATATATTGTTCATAATGGCGGTTGTTGTTGGTCAACAAATAATATTTTGTTTATTGCAAAGATACGAATAAACGAGCGATAAATATCAAGTTTACTTGAATATTTTTCACAGCGAGTGAAAGTATCTTCGAGATTTATCTCAAAGGTGTGAATGAATCGCACATAAAGTCATGGCATTACATAAAATCATTGATGGTGTGGGCATAATTACCAACCCTGCCACATCGGCAGGGTGTTTTTTGTGTCTACAATCAGTTTCTAAATGTGGTTTTAATAAAGTTTAACACTTTGCATCTCGTTGTGTTTCAATGCGTTGAAAATTATTTTTGCTGAAACATGCCCTTGACTTTGAAATTTTTTCCTTTTGTTTTTATATTATATATACTTCATTCGGCAAACAACAGACAAGAATATATAAAACAAACCTATAAAAATTATTGCTATGATGAGATTCGGAAAACTGTACCAGCCACACACAATGAGAGAATTTCTGGAGTATGATTACCCTGAACTTTTGGAGGCTGCCGAGAGCAGATGTGCTGTATTGGCAGAGCTTCAGAATGCCGTTATAGAGCTGTTGCCATTGTCGAAAAAGTTGCTGCCAAGCAACATGGGGCAGCTTGGTAATGTTGAAGCACAGGCAAACTTCATGACCTACATATACCACTATTCTTTGTTTGCATTTGCAGACAAGGCATACACTATTCTCAATGCACAATGCACTGCTTTGGCCGAGGCTCTCAATGCAAATGACGATGAAAAAAAGGAAGAAACTGTCGAGAACTTGGAAAATACATTGGAGGCATTGGGCTATGTTCCATTCGATACACTGTTCAACCATAGTGCAGCCGGATTGCTTAG
>JAGCJL010000076.1 GCA_017647975.1 Bacteroidaceae bacterium
CCTGTGATGCGACGTGGCAACAATTTACCCTGCTCGTTCAAGAACTTCTTCAAGAATTCGGGATCCTTGTAGTCGATATACTTGATACCGTTCTTTTTGAAACGGCAATACTTTTTCTTTTTGACATCAACTGTAGGAGGTGTCAAATATCTGATTTCTGAAGGTGTCTGTGCCATAATTAGTTCTCCTTATTACCTTTTAAATTTCTTCTCTTGGCAGCATACTCAGCAGCATACTTATCCAATTTAACAACCAAAGAGCGGATAACGCGCTCGTCGCGACGATACTGTAGCTCCAACTTTGAAATAACTTTAGGCTCTGCGTTGAATTCAAACATCACATAAAAGCCTGTTGATTTCTTCTCAATGGGGTAAGCGAGTTTCTTAAGGCCCCAGTTCTCTTCATTAACAATCTCAGCTCCTTCAGCAGTGAGAATGCCTTTGAACTTCTCTACCGCTTCCTTCATCTGAGCATCAGACAAAACGGGAGTTAAAATGAAAACGGTTTCGTATTGATTCATTTTTGATTAATAAAATAGGTTAAACATTCGTTTTTTTACTAAACGCGGGTGCAAAGATATATATAATTTTTCAAATACCAAAGTTTTACATCGACCTTTTAATTGCAACACCACAAAATTGAACGAAAAAAAATGTTTAGAAGTGCAATTCTGCAGTTAATTAACAACAGTAAAGAATATTTCTCAAAAAAAATTTCTTTCTCTAAAGAATTATGTGTTTCTTTGCAAAAAGAAAATAATATTAAAAAACATATACTATGGCAGCTAAACTTAAAATTGCAGGAATAGTTCTATTCATCATCGGTGCAATCATCATCATTCTCAGTCACTTCCTTTTCTGGAACAATTACAACTGGGTTAACCTTGGTGCAGTAGCTCTTATGGTTGCAGGTCTCGTGATGTACATATCATCAAGCAAGAAACTACTTGACGAGAATTGATTCCTGATTTATTCAAAATAAAAACGACTCGCTTCTGCGAGTCGTTTTTATTTATGTTATCTACAGCCTATTTCTCACGCTTCAACTTCGGGAGCAATAAGTTTGTAGCCTTTTCCATGAATATTGATAATTTCTATTGAATCATCAACCTTCAAGTGTTTACGCAACTTTGTGATGTAAACGTCCATACTACGAGCATTGAAATAGTTATCATCAGTCCAGACTGTCTTTAAAGCAAAATCACGTTGCAGGATATCATTCTTATGAGAACACAAAAGGCTCAAAAGTTCCGACTCCTTTGTTGTAAGTTTGGTCTGCTGGTCACCTATTGTCAAAAGCTGTTTCTGAGTATCAAACTGAAAACGTCCAATCTTATACAAAGTATTCTCCTTATTCTTCTTTCCGCTAACACGACGCAAGATTGTTTCAATACGCACTACAAGCACCTCCATGCTGAAAGGCTTTGTAATATAGTCATCGGCACCAATCTTAAAGCCTTCAAGAATATCCTCGTTCAAAGTCTTTGCTGTAAGGAATATAATGGGCACCTCCTGATCGGCTGCTCTAATTTCCTGTGCAAGTGTAAAGCCATCTTTTATAGGCATCATGACGTCAAGCACACAAATATCAAATTTTCCTTTCAAGAAGGCTTTATAGCCGGCATCACCATCGGGACACAATTCTGCATAATAACCTTTCGCTTGAAGATACTCGCGAAGAAGCATACCCAAATTCTCATCATCCTCACAAAGCAGGATTCTCTGTTTTTCTTCCATAATTCTTTATTTTAAAGGTAATACAATTATAAACGTTGTTCCTACGCCCAATTCACTCTCGGCTCTGATTGAACCTCCATGAGCCCTGACAACCTGCTTGACATAAGCCAAGCCCAAGCCGAAGCCCTTAACATCATGGACGTTTCCTGTATGTACACGATAGAATTTTTCAAAAATTCTTTTCAAATTATCTTTCTTTATACCCATTCCGTTATCCTTTATGGACAAACAGAAATTATTTCCATTATTCCAAGTACGCACCGCAAGAGACATGGGGACATCGGCACGTTTATACTTCATGGCATTATCCATAAGGTTGAAGACCACATTTGTGAAGTGCATCTCATCGACATATATGAATGGATCGTTAGCGTCAAGATCAGCTGTTATTGTTCCACCATTCTGCTCAACCTTAACTGCAAATGTATTTACAATACCCAAAAGCAACTCATTGGCATCAAGTTCTTTCATTTTGAACGATGCAGTGTTCTTGTCATCAAACATTGACATCTGCAACACTTTATCAACCTGGAAACGCAATCTCTTTGTCTCACTCGAAATAACTCCAGAAAGTTTACTGAACATATCGGGTGACTTTGCTACAGATTGATCCTGCAACATTTGAGCAGCAAGCGATATTGTTGATATCGGTGTCTTGAACTCATGGGTCATATTGTTAATGAAGTCATTCTTCATTTCATTAAACTTCTTTTGCCTGAACGATAAATACAATGTTATCACGAATGTTATTAACAAAACAAAAGTGAACAACAAAGAAGGAAGCATAAATTTAACCGAACGATAAATATAATTGTTCAAAAACATTATAGGAAAATTAACTTCCAATATCGCCGAACGTGTTGGAGGGTCATTCTTAAAAAGCATCTCCCTATAAACCTCACCTTTGGATTTACTGCCAGAATTATAATCGGAACAGTGATACACCTCTACACCATCGCTACGCAACACTCTGAAATGATAAGGAATATTCACTCCATTATTCGCAAGTTCCAATCTTATTTCATCATCAAGACGCTTAAAATCAATTCTCTTATCCAAAGGTTTTTCACTCGCCTGATAAAGCATGTTGTAAACAACCTCATCAAGAACAGCTCGCTGATATTTATATCTCATCCTAAGCACATCAAGAGAAAGCTTTTGAGCATCGTCAACAGAATGTTTATTATCGCGACGGTTCACCTTAGCTTTAAAGTGAGGCGGATTGAGAACAAATGTCTTGAATTCAAATTTAGAGACGACATCACCACTCTCGGACGATGTAACATAACTATGCTCCAATTTCACACCACCATCATTGAACTGACCGCGAACAATATCCCTTTCAATATTCTTCGAAAGATATTCACGCATCTCTTCAAGTTCAAGATTATAGGCAACCTGATAAAGACTTCTACGAACGCCCTCTTCAAAATGCTCCTTACGCATCTTTATCATCGTATTGATATATGACACCTGCAAGTACAATAAAGACATGCAACATATACCCATTACAACCCCTACTATTATAATTGTTCTCTTTTTCATACAGCAAATATAAAAACATCGCACGAAGCAACACTATCAAACAGAAAGTTTTATTCCTTTTTTCTTTTTATTTAACAAATAAAGAAAATATAGTTGCGTTTTTGACAACTTATTTTAAATAATAAAAATAAAATTTACTAAAAAGCTTCATGTTTTAACAAAAAGCAAAGGCAGCCTAACAGACTGCCTTTGCTTATAGATAAGGAATTTATTATTCTTCGTCCTTAATTGCCAATTCCTCAACAAGTTTGTTCTGAACATCTCCAGGAACAAGCTCGTAAGTTGAAGGAGACATAATGAACGATGCACGTCCACCTGTCAATGAGCTCAATGTCGTTGAGTAAGAAGCCATCTCTTTCAAAGGAACTTTTGCCGAAAGTTTTTCGTAACCATTCTCACTTTCCATTCCCATAATCATACCACGACGGCCCTGAATATCACTCATGACATCACCCATCTTATCCGATGGTACGAAAACCTCAACATCATATACAGGCTCAAGAATCTTAGGACCAGCCTCACGGAACGCTGCACTGAAGGCATTGCGACCTGCAAGCATGAATGAAAGTTCGTTTGAGTCAACCGGGTGCATCTTACCATCATAAACAATTACACGTACATCACGTGCATAAGAGCCGGTAAGAGGACCACGCTCCATACGCTCCATTACACCTTTAAGAATAGCTGGCATAAAGCGTGCGTCAATGCTACCACCGACAATACTGTTCACAAAGACCAATTTACCGCCCCACTCGAGAGTAACCTCTTCAGTAGCCTTAGCATTGATCTTGAACTCCTGACCACCAAAACGGTAAACTTCCTGCAATGGCTTGCCATCCTCGTATGGTTCAACAATCATGTGAACCTCACCAAACTGACCTGCACCACCTGACTGTTTCTTGTGACGATAGTCGGCACGAGCAGCTTTTGTAATAGTCTCACGATAAGGAACTTTTGTCTCCTCATATTTCACCTGAATCTTTTCTACATGCTCAAGACGCCATTTCAATGTACGCAAGTGGAATTCACCCTGACCATAAACAATTGTCTGACGCAACTCCTTAGACTGCTCAATACGCCATGTTGGATCCTCTTCGTGCATACGGTTAAGAACCTGCATCATCTTTTCAATTTCAGATTCGTTTACAGGTTTGATTGCACGTGAATATTTAGATGCAGGATATTTTACAAGTGAGAATTTGTTATTAGAATCCTTTGCATTGAGAGTATTACCAATCTTAATATCTTTAAGTTTAACTGTACAACCAAGGTCACCAGCCTTCAATTCCTCAACAGCAACACGGTTAGCACCGGCACTGCAGAACAACTGTGCAATACGCTCTTTAGAGCCACGGTCAGCATTTACCAAATCATCACCGACCTTTAATGTACCACTCATCACCTTGAAGTAGTTTACCTCACCAATATGTGGTTCTACCGATGTCTTATAAAAGAAGATTGATGTTGGAGCATCGCTGTCATAAGGAACTGTCTCACCATCGGCATTGACAGGCTGTGGCATGTCGTTGATTTCAGGAGCCACATTTGCAAGGAACTCCAACAAACGGCTTACAGCAACATCTGTAGATGCAGAACAGCAAAGTACAGGATATACACTATCAGTCTCAAGACCCATACGTGCACCCATACGAATTTCATCGGTAGAAAGTTCTTCCGACTCAAAGAACTTATCCATCAAACCCTCTTCATTCTCGGCAGCCTTTTCAACCAATTCCATGTGAAGAGCCTTTGCTTTCTCAAGTTCGCTTGCAGGAATATCCTCAACGATAGGTGCCTGTCCCTCACCTGTAAAGGTCAATTTCTTCATCAAAAGAACGTCAATAATAGTACTGAATCCAGGACCGGCATTCAACGGATATTGAACAGGAACAACTTTATTGCCATAAATTGACTGCAACTGCTCTATAATAGTGTCATAGTCACACTTTTCATTATCAACTTGATTGACAACGAACATCATTGGCTTGTTCATTTTCTTTATATAGCGATAGCAGTTCTGTGTACCCACCTCTACGCCATACTGACCATTGATAACCATCATAGCCAAATCAGCAACAGTCATGGCACTTACCATACTGCCTGCAAAATCATCGGCACCCGGACAATCTATAAGATTAAGTTTCTTACCGGCCTGCTCAATCTGGAATACAGTTGAAAACACCGAGTAGCCATACTCCTGCTCTACAGGAAAATAGTCACTTACGGTGTTCTTAGCCTCAATAGTACCTCTACGTTTAATAACTCCACCCTCAAAGAGCATAGCCTCTGTGAGAGTGGTTTTTCCAGAGCCGGAACATCCTACGATAGCAATGTTCTTGATTTCGTTAGTTTGATAAGTTTTCATATTATTTTTGTTTTTTTAATTCGAAGTACAGTGTCAAGTGCCAACAATCATCATCTTTAATAAGAACAGTCTTTATCAGCATCAACACCAACCTCGGTTGGTTAGTTAAAGTTTTCAAATGAGTTGCCAATATAGAAATTTTAAAAGACAAAAGCAAATAGTAAGACAATGTTTTTAACAAAAACAACAAAAAAAACTATCTTTGTAAAGAATTTAGACAAATTTTAACACAAATGGCTGGCATATATATACATATTCCATTCTGCAAACAACGTTGCAACTACTGTGCATTCTACTCTTCCACCTTATTTAATATAAAAGAGTTGTATATCGATGCATTATGCAAAGAGATTGCAATGCGTAAAGACTACATCCCTGGCACAACCATCAGAACCATATATTTAGGTGGAGGAACTCCATCAACGCTTTCCATAGAAGATATTGAAAAAATATTCAATACCATATACAGTCACTATTCTGTCAGCAAAGACCCCGAAGTCACAATAGAATGTAACCCAGACGACCTGACACCCGATTTTCTATCCCGGCTCAAACAGTTACCAATAAACAGGATAAGCATGGGAATACAAAGCTTCAGCGACATACAGCTCAAGCGATTGGGCCGACGACATGATGCAGAAAAAGCACGAACAGCAGTAAAGAATGTACGCGAAACCGGATTCAACAATATCAGCATCGATCTTATGTTCGCCCTACCCGGTTCTACCATGCAGGAGTGGAACGAAACCCTTTGTCAGGCTATAGAACTGAATCCCGAACATATTTCAGCATATAATCTCATGTACGAGGAAGGAACACCAATGCACAGAGCTTTGAAACGTGGAGATTTCAAAGAGCTGACCGAAGATGAGAATGTAGAGCAGTTTCAAGCATTGATAGAAAAACTAAAAGAGGCGGGCTACCGCCATTATGAAATTTCCAACTTTGCACGCAAGGGATACGAAAGCCGCCACAACAGCAGCTATTGGAATGACACTCCATATATCGGTTGCGGAGCTGCTGCACACTCATATAACGGAACATCACGAGAATGGAATGTTGCCAATATAACAGAATACATAAAAGGTGTAAATGAGAACAAACGCAATTTCGAGGCAGAGCATCTGAGTGAAGAAGAACGCTACAACGACACAATTCTCACCCGCTTGCGTACAGCAAATGGAATACCACTTGAGTGGATGAAAGAAAAGTTTTGCGAAAGACTCTACAATTACATGAAGAGCAATTCACGCAAACTTATAGAAAGCGGAAATCTCAAGGAAGAGAACAATCACCTTATACTTACCGAAAAGGGAATATTTGTAAGCGATGCTGTAATCAGAGAACTTATATACATAGACTAACCCTTTTATTACAATATCACTTATAAAAAAAATCACTCTCGAATTCGAGAGTGATTTTTAATTATTAGTCTTTGCGAGCTACTACATTCTTCACAAAATCCATGACTACCGGTGATGGATGAAGAACTGTACTTGAATACTGTGGCTCATAGATAACACCTACATACCAGTCGCAAGCAGGAATCTCTACAATATCAACAAGGCCGCTCTCAGGGTGAACACCTGTACAAGCCAAACCTGCTTTCTCCAAAGCATCACGATACTCTATATTGAGTTCGTAACGATGATAGTGACGCTCTACAACCTTGTCTGTTCCATAGATTGCATAAGCTTTGCTATCCTTTGTAATGACTGTATCGTAACCACCACGACGCATAGTACCGAAAGGATTACCAACACTCTTGAGGTCTTCCATGATATCTACAACCTTGTGGCTTGTGTGATCATTCATCTCATAGCTGTTAGCATCGGCATAACCAAGAATGTTACGGGCTACCTCAATAGCCATTACCTGCATACCAAGACCAATACCAAGAGTTACAAGATTGTTCTCGCGACAATATTTAGCAGCAATTACCTTACCCTCAAAGCCACGTGGACCTACACCCGGACAGATAATGTAGCCATCCATACCCTTGAGCATAGAAGCGACATTCTCCTCGGTAATTTTCTCACTATTGATAAAATGAGGCTTGATTTTGCAGTCATTATATGTACCGCATTGGCACAAACTCTCATGAATACTCTTATATGCATCCTGAAGGTCATATTTACCAACAAGACCAATATTTATTATACGTTTTGCATTATTACGACGCTCAACAAATGTACGCCAAGGCTTCATCTCTGGTGTCTCGCCAATTTCCTCGCCTACAAGACCCAAGATTGCAGCATCAAGTCCCTGCTCCTGCATTTTAATGGGCACTTCATAGATAGAAGGTACGTCAAGGCTCTGAACAACACATTCAGGCTGCACATTACAGAAACTTGCAACCTTCTTGCAAAGGCCTGTGCTTAGTTTGTGTTCTGCACGAAGAACAAGACAGTCGGGCTGGATACCGAGACTCTGCAACTGTTTTACAGAATGTTGTGTAGGCTTTGTCTTCAACTCACCTGCTGCAGAGAGATAAGGAACGTATGTCAAGTGTACACACACCGCTCTACGACCAAGTTCCCATTTCAACTGACGGATAGCCTCCAAAAATGGCAAGCCTTCAATATCACCAACAGTACCACCAATCTCAGTAATCACAAAGTCAAATTTCTCTTTTGTGCTACCACGCTTCATTTTACGTTTGATTTCGTCTGTAATATGAGGGATTACCTGTACAGTCTTACCAAGATACTCACCACGACGTTCCTTCTCAATAACCTCACTATAGATACGTCCTGTTGTGAAAGTATTCCAACGGGTTGTCTTTATATCAGTAAAACGCTCATAGTGACCAAGGTCAAGATCGGCTTCATGACCATCGATTGTTATATAGCACTCACCATGTTCCTGGGGATTAAGAGTACCGGGAGATACATTGATATACGGGTCAAATTTCTGGATTGTAACTTTATATCCTCTTGCCTGCAACAATTTGCCAAGCGAAGCAGATATAATACCTTTGCCAAGTGAAGAAGCAACACCACCCGTAACGAAGATAAATTTTGTTTCAGCCATATTTTCTGGTTTTAATTATTCAAAACAAATAATGTCCAAAACATTCTTCTTTGGACATACAAAATTAGTGCAAAGTATATTTACTTCAAAAAAAAAGAAGATTTTTTTATATGGATTATCACAAAAAAAATGATTGCCCCGTGATTCACATCAGAGAGCAATCTTAACACAAACACAAAATAAAACACGACAAAACTACTATGCAAACATTCACTCGTCATGCTTTTGGCACAAATACGGAACACAGGTATTCACATATCCATGAACCGTTTCGGGTGAGTTGCATAAATAGAACATTCCTGTAGCATGAAATGTTTTTATATTTTGTGTTAAAAGATATTTATTTCATTTTTGCCATAAAACGTTCTTTATCCACAATAAAACGAACATGCGTACCCTTACCTATTAAACCCACAGAATCAAAAGCCTCTACTTCGAACATCAGTTTACGACCTTCAACGGTCACAAGCCTTGCCTTTGCCAAAATCTCGGCACCTATAGGCGAGGGTTTTGTATGCGTTGTATTCACTTCTGCTCCCACTGTAGTAGCACCCTCGGGTAGAAATGATGCAACTGCGTTCATTGCAGCATTTTCCATAAGTGCCACCATTGCCGGTGTTGCAAATACATCCAAATCACCAGAACCAAGTGCTTTCGCAGTGTTATCGACAGAAACAATTGTCTTGCTTACATGTTCTACTCCTTCCTTAATCATATTCATATCGTTTTAGTTTCCCGCGAAGTTAATAAAAAAATCACAATCACTCATAAAGCAAAAAGCAAATCCATTTTGTTATAAAATAAAAAACATGAATTCAAACATTAACGATTATCTAATAAAAAAAGGTGGGGAAATACTATCACATTTAGGTGTAAAGGAGAAATATATTGAAGAGGCTGAAACCACTATAATATTTGCAATAATATTCATCATTGCATTTGCAATAATGGAGGCCGGTTACAGAATTCTCCATTTCATCATTAAAAAGATAGTACGCCACAAAGAATATCTTTTCCTTTCTCAAATGCTCAATGGGAAAAGATTGCGTGCCGTTACATCAATTATCTCACCTATCATAATGGATGTAATGATACAGTTGTTTTTTGATGACAGACAAACCTTATTGTATTACTCCGAAAGGGTTGTATGGATATATTTCATAGTATGTTTTGTTTCGGGAACAAATGCTATACTGAATGCCGTTGGCGATTCGGCCTTTACAAACAGTAAGTACCACGACAGGCCTATAAAAGGATTTATCCAAATAAGCAAAATCGTTGTATATATTATCGCAACCATCATTATAATATCCATAATAACCGACAAATCGCCGGTATATTTAATAGGTGGTTTAGGTGCATTCGCGGCAGTACTAATGCTTATAGCCAAAGACAGTATTATGGGCTTTGTAGGCGGTTTCCTCTTGCTTGAAAATGATATGATACGTCTTGGTGATTGGATTGAGATGCCCGGCACCAGCATCAACGGCAATGTTTTTGACATTTCACTCACCATTGTCAAAGTACGTAATTGGGACAATACCATTGCAACCATTCCGCCCTATACTCTTATAAATTCAAGTTTTATCAACTGGCGAGGTATGAACGAATGCGGTGGAAGACGTATTGCACGAGGATACATTATTAAAATAGATAATATAAAACCATGCAACGAAGAACTGCTGGCAAAGCTAAAAAAAATGGATAAAGCACTTGCCGAGTATATCGACCGTAAAATAGAACAGGGAAAAAAGGGAAAAACCGCAAACACCTCCAACCCCGAAGGGCTTGTAAATGGTACAATAGATACCAATGCCGGACTATTCCGTGCATACGCCGAGATGTACCTACAGCGACATCCTCTTATACGCAAGGATATGTTAATGATGGTACGTACACTCGCACCGGACGGCAACGGACTACCCATACAATTCTACTGCTTCACTACAACAACTGATTGGAATGACTATGAAAGCATACAGGCCGAGATTATGGAACATTTCGCCTATGTAATGCCACAGTTTGAACTCTTTCCTTTCCAGAACTCCGGAGCAAGAGAAACTGTCATTAGCGGTTTGCTCGAGGGACAATATCCTATCGAACATATCGATGGACTGCCGTACAAAACCATCAAATAGTACCACATTCTGGTCTTTTCTGCACACAAAAACAACAACCCCTTTTCAAAACAAAACTTTATTAACACTTTTTAAGCAAGCATGGATAATCATCATAAAATAACGACACACCCATTTGTTCATTTTATACTAATTTTGCCGCCGTTTTAGAATAAAAAGTCTAAATATACATTAAAAATAGAACATTATGACCAAGATTAAAGGGAATTGTGTACTTATCACAGGTGGTGCTTCAGGCATTGGACGTATTATGGGACGTATTGCATTGGAAAAAGGAGCACGTCAACTTGTAATTTGGGATATCAATGAAACAAGCATTGCCACCACTGTTGAGGAATACAGCAGACTTGGCAATGTAAAAGGCTACAAAGTTGATGTTTCAAACAGCAAAATGGTACACGAAATGGCCGAAAAGACCATAAAAGAGTGTGGAAACATAGATATCGTCATAAACAATGCCGGTATTGTAACCGACAACGACACTTTTGACAAACAGAAAATTGCCAATATTGAACGTACCATGAATATCAATGCAACAGCTCCAATGATTGTTGCACGCGAGTTCTTACCGTCTATGATAGAACGCAACCATGGACATATATGTAACATTGCTTCTGCTGCCGGCATGATTTCAAATCCTAAGATGTCGGTTTATGCAGCAAGCAAATGGGCTATGATAGGATGGAGTGACAGTGTACGCATAGAACTAAAATATATGAAGAGTAAGGTACGTTTCAGCACCATTGCACCTTATTTTATAAATACAGGCATGTTCGATGGTGTGAAATCAAGAATATTCCCAATATTAAAACCGGAGCCCACATCACGCAAGATTATAAAAGCTATTGAGAAAAACAGAAATTTCAAAGGAATTCCTTTTGGCTATCATTTTATTCGTTTTTGCCAAGCTTTATTGCCTACATTGATTTTTGATTTTATCTTTGGCGAAGTTGTTGGCATATTCCATGTTATGGATAATTTTACAGGACGAAAATAAAAAAACGATGAAGATAGAAAATACGAATTTACAGGAGATTGAATCAATAATCAAAGAGCAGAAATCTTTCTTTGCAAGCAATCTCACACTTGACATAAGCTTCCGCAAGGAGCAGCTAAAGAAACTTCTTAAAGCAATCAAGGAGTGGGAAAAGCCACTTTGCGAAGCCTTACTGATAGATCTCCACAAATCATACGAAGAGGCTTTGATGACCGAGTTGAGTATTGTCACCGGCGAAATCAAGAACCACCTTGCACACTTAAAAAACTGGACAAGAAGCCACTGCAAAAGAACCCCGCTCAAAATGATGCCTTCACGCAGTCGCGTTGTGAGCGAGCCTCTTGGCAATGCTTTAATTATTTCACCATGGAACTACCCTGTACAGTTATTGCTTAATCCACTTGTGGGAGCAATATCGGCGGGATGTACTGCCATTCTGAAACCGTCGCCATATGTCCCAAATGTATCAAAGGTAATAGAGGAGATGATTACCGCCACATTCGACAAGAAGTACATTGCCGTGGTACAAGGTAACAGAGATGTAAACAATGCATTGTTGGAAAAACGCTTTGACATCATATTCTTCACCGGCAGTCCGGAACTTGGACGTAAAGTCATGAAAGCCGCAGCCGAGAACCTGACACCGGTAGTATTGGAACTTGGCGGTAAGAGCCCTTGTGTTGTAGATGCCGAAGCCGACATCAAAATTGCAGCACGTCGCATTGCATGGGGTAAGACACTAAATGCAGGACAAACATGTATTGCACCAGACTACCTATTGATACATAAGAGTCGCGAAACAGAGTTTGTTACAGAATTCAGCAAGGCCATAGAACGCCTACATGGTGAGGATTGCAGAAAGAGTCGCCATTTTGTACGTATGGTCTCGGACAAGGCTTTTGAACGCGTAAATGACTATCTCAAATGTGGAGAGATTGTTTTTGGAGGTAGAACAAACGCAAAAGAAAGATATATAGAACCGACATTACTTGCCAATGTATCACCCGACTCACCCGTAATGCAAGAGGAGATATTCGGCCCGGTACTACCAATAGTAACATTTGAAACACGCGAGGAAGCCATCACTTTCATCCGCAACAGAGAAAAGCCGCTTGCTTTATACTATTTTGGCAAAGTCAAAAATGGAAAAGAGTTTATACGCCTAACATCGGCTGGTGGTTCTTGTATAAATGATTCCATAATGCACATTGCCAACGAGAACCTACCTTTTGGTGGCGTAGGTAATTCAGGTATGGGACATTATCATGGTAAGTTAAGTTTTGATGCTTTCTCACACCAACGTGCAGTAGTGACAACCACTACCCTATTAGACCTTCCTTTCCGTTACATGCCATATAAAATGTTCGGTCTTGTAAAGAAATTACTGTAAGGTAATATAATATTTTTTATAAAATTATCGGGTAAAAGGCTCGTTTTTGCAAAAAAAACATTAAATTCGCACAAATTCAGGCTTTTAAAGCCATAAAAAAAATCTATTATATGAAAGAATATTTACTTAGTCTTGACACACTAAACATCAATCTTGGTTCAAACGAGATGGTGCTTGTAAACTTCATTCTTGCATTCGTCATGTTCGGCGTGGCGTTGAGTATTAGAACATCTACATTGAAAAGTATTTTCAAGAAACCAACTGCTGTAATTATTGGATTGATACTGCAATGGGTTGCATTGCCGGCATTGACATGTCTGGTGGCAATAGCCTTGAACCCAATCATTACTCCAATGGTAGCTATTGGAATGATTCTTGTTGCATCATGCCCCGGAGGTAATATATCAAACTTCCTTTCGTCATATTCAAAGGGCAATATAGAGCTTTCGGTTTCATTGACAGCTATAACAACATTGTTTGCATCAATTGTCACCCCATTGAACTTCTGGTTTTGGGGAGCACACTATTTCCGTTTTGCAGAGATAAGAAACGATGTTCCCACATTGGAAATTCCGTTTACAGATGTGCTATTGCAGATTATCCTTATTTTAGGATTCCCAATCGTTATGGGTATGGTAGTATCACATTTCTTCCCAAGAATTGCAAAGAAAATCACAAAGATTACACAAGTGCTGTCAATACTATTCTTCATTGGAATGGTTATTGTATCAATGACACAGGTACTCAGTGGTTTTGAACAGCGTTGGGAGGTTTACGCAGCCATTCTATGCGGTCTAATTGTTGTGGTTATACATAACGCAATTGCACTGGGTACAGGATTCTTCGGCGGTAAGGCTGCCGGTTTGCCAAACAAGGATTGCAAAACTTTGAGCATTGAGGTTGGTATCCAGAATTCAGGTCTGGCACTTGCATTGCTCTTTAATCCAACCATATTCTCTCCCGACGTATGGGGAAGCAACGGTGGTATGGTCATCGTTGCAGCTCTCTGGGGTATATGGCATATTATTTCTGGACTGACAATATCCACAATATATCGTCATCGTGCAAACAAAAAACAAGCATAAAAGCATGGGTAAAGAAAAAAAAATACAAGATAGCAGTTCTTGGTACAGTTTCCTGCGTAACATTGTTGATATCAATCTAAGATTGTCATATCGTAACCTTAGATACATTGGTACAGAACGTATTCCTAAGGATGGTGCTGTGATATTTGCACCTAATCACACCGGAACTCTTATGGATGCTTTGGTTATACTTGCCATGAACCGCAAGCCAAAGGTTTTCATTGCACGTGCCGACATCTTTAAGAAGCCAATGCTTGCAAAAATGTTCAAATTCTTCAAGATTATGCCTATCATGCGTATGCGTGACGGTTTTGAAGAGGTTAAAAAGAACAATAAGACAATTGAAACAGCTGTTGATGTTTTAAAGGACAGAGTTCCTTTGTGCATTTTCCCCGAAGGTACACACCAGACAAAACACTCGCTATTACCACTTTCAAAAGGTATATTCCGCATTGCCTTGCAGGCAAAGGAACTGATGCCCGACACACCTCTCTATATTGTTCCTATGGGAATAAGATACGGTAGTTTCTTCCGTTTCAGGGCATCGGCACGTGTGATAATAGGTAATCCCATAAACGTAGGTGAATTTATTGCACAAAATGAGGACAAGACACCTCAAGAGTTGATGAATATAATGAAGAAGGCTCTTGAAGAGCGTATGAAAGAGAGCATCTTCTACATTCCTAACAATGAGGACTATAATGCCATTAAGGAGATTTGTGCAACAGTATCCGAAACACAGATCAAGAACCTTGACAAGAAGGCGAGAAAAGATAAGGCTGTGCTGACTAATGTAAACAATATGGCTGTAAAGCATATTGAAAAGCTAAAAGAGACAGACCCTGACGCTGCTGATAAAATTATAGCATTAGCAAACGAGGCATACGAAATACGCAAGAAAAAAGGTATAAGCCTTAAATCAGTAGCACAGCAATCTAATTTGCTACAGATTATCCTGAAACTTTTATTATTGGCAGTAACACTTCCCTACACACTGCTTGCCTCAATATTCGTATTGCCGGTAACAGTTCTTGGTAATGCCATTTGTAAGAAATTCAAAGATAAAGCATTCTACAATTCGGTACGTTATCTCATGAATCTTTTGTTATGGCCTTTATTGATAATTGTATATACAATAGTAGCATTTGTCAACATGCCATACCTTTGGGCTTTGGTAGCAGTATTGGCAATACTGCCTGCACCAATAATTGCTCATGAGATTTACCGATATACACGTCTTATCGTATCAGACTTTGAATTGCTTTTCAGCAAAAGACTTAGAGTGAGATACAAGGAGATTGTAAAGATTTTCTTTAACAAATAAAATTATTATGAAAAAACATATATTTATTTTAATATCTCTATTATTGCTATTCACACCTCTTTTTGCACAAAAAGATACTATAAAAACAACTGAAACCGGCAAAAAGGAGATAGTAAAGAAAGGATTTAATTTCGGTCCATTACCTGTTGTCGCTTTTGATGCCGATAAAGGTTTTCAAGCCGGTGCATTGCTTAACATATTTGATTTTGGCGACGGTAGTGAATACCCAAACACACGTCAAAAACTATATTTGGAGGCATCATTCTTTACAAAAGGTTCACAGCTTTTTGTCATCAACTACGATAACAAGTTCTTGATTCCCGGAGTACGCTGGTCTTCATCGGCAATGTTAGCCAACGATAAGGCTATGGACTTCTACGGTTTCAACGGTTACCTATCCTACTATGACCATGAAAGAATTGCACTAGGTAAAGACAAGCAGAACCTTGACAACTACATATACAGTCCAAAGTATCGTGTAAACCGCCTTACATTCCTATTCAAGACTGATTTCACAGGTAATATTTGGAAAAACAAACTATTTTGGGAAGCAGGATATCACCTGAATTATATCAAACAAGGATACAACAACCAACAAGCACTGAATCTTGACAAAATAAACAAGAACAAGGATGAAAATAAAATGTATCCTGCAAACGAGCCTACAATCTTTGACCTTTATCGCCAATGGGGAATTATCTCTAATGACGAGGCATGGGGAGGCTTGAACAGTGCCGTGCGTTTCGGATTATTGTTCGACACACGTGACAAGGAGGGAGCACCTTCAAGAGGTATCTGGGCCGAGGCACACGTAAGTCTTGCACCAAAATGGTTGGGAACAAGCAACCCTAATTACCGTTACTCAGCCACATTCCGCCACTATGTTCCCATTGTAAAGAACGACATCCTAACATTCGCATACCGTCTTAACTACGAAGGAACTTTTGGCAATAGTGCCCCCTACTACATGTTGCCTTTCATAACAGTTATGGGAGCGAACTACGATCGTGACGGTATGGGTGGATACCGCACTGTACGTGGCATCATGCGTAATCGAGTTCAAGGTCTTGACATGGCAACATATAATATCGAGTTGAGATGGCGTTTCGTAAACTTTGCACTCTGGAAGCAGAACATAGCATTCGGTCTAAGTGCGTTCAGCGACGGTACAATGGTAACAAGAAACTACGATATGTCGTTCCGTGGCAAAGAGGAATACCGCAATGCCTATAATAAATACATGGAACTTTCCGGTAACCGCAAAACCGACCGCCCCCACATTACAGTTGGTGCAGGTCTGCGTTTTATCATGAACCAGAACTTCATTGTAGCATTTGAATATGGTTTGCCAGTAAGTAAGTTCAGTAAAGATTCATTGATAAAGAACCAGGACGGCAACGGTGCATTCTACATCAATACAGGTTATTTGTTCTAAAAAATACAGCACAAAAGAAAATGAGCTTCACATGTGAAGCTCATTTTTTATATTAGAACGGCATTGGGTCTCCTCCCGGACCCAAATTGGGTGGCATGGACTCACCACGCAAATAATCGGGAAGATCGGGTACTGCATCCGGTTCAAACGGTGCAGCCATATTCATTTTAGAGCCACGCATTACAGGCATATCTCCCGGAGGTGGATCCAAAGCTTCATCATCAAGATTCATAAAACGTGCATACTCTTTACGGAACAACAAAGGAATATTGTCAAGTCCACCATTACGATGCTTTGCAATAATAATTTCCGCCTTACCACGCCAATCGAAGTCTCCGTCCTTGTAAATATGGAAATACTCAGGACGGTTAACGAACATTACAATATCGGCATCCTGCTCTATGGCTCCCGATTCACGAAGATCACTTAACTGCGGACGCTTACCCTCAATACCTTCACGACCTTCAACATTACGGTTCAACTGACTAAGTGCCATAATTGGAATATTCAACTCCTTGGCAAGACCTTTCAAAGCACGTGAAATGGTACTGATTTCCTCTTGACGGTTACCCTTTCCGGTATTGGCTGTCATAAGTTGCAAATAGTCAATAAAAATCATCTTCACACCATGTTCACGCACCATACGACGTGCCTTTGAACGTAGCTCAAAAACCGATAGCTGTGGGGTGTCATCAATGTAAAGAGGAGCATTTTCAAGAGCCACGATCTTGCTGTCAAGCTGCCCCCACTCATATTTCTCAAGCTGACCGCTACGAATCTTATCACCGGGTATCTGACACACATTACAGATAAGACGCTGTACAAGCTGTACATTACCCATCTCAAGAGAGAACATACCGCAGGGAATACCTTGGTCTATAGCCATGTTACGTACAAGAGAGAGAGCAAACGCTGTCTTACCCATTGCTGGACGTGCGGCAAGGATAATAAGGTCTGTTGGTTGCCAACCTGCAAGTATCTTATCAAGTCTGTGATAACCTGTACTCAAGCCACTGATACCGCTTGTATTCTTTGACGCTGTCTGAATCTGTTGATACGCCTGCTTGATAACCGGATTTATTTGAGTATAATCCTTTTGCATGTTATGGCGTGAAATCTCAAAAAGTTCCGATTCGGCCTGTTGCATCAACTCCTGCACATCTTGTGTCTCGTCAAAAGCCTGTACCTGTGTCTTGCTTGTAAATTTTATAAGATCACGTGCCAATTTCTTTTGAGCAATAATATTGGCATGATATTCTATGTTTACCGAAGAAACAACCTTGCTTGTCAACTGTGCTATATATACAGGACCTCCAACCTCTTCGAGTGTACCCATGCTACGCATATACTCCGAAACGGTAAGTATATCTATAGGACGGTCACTCAAGTCCATCTGCTGTATTGCCTCAAACAATAGCTGATTACGTTTATCATAAAACGATTCGGGTTTTAACATTCCACCCAAACGGCCTATAGCATCGCTATCAATCATCAATGCACCAAGCACAGCTTCTTCAATATCAAGAGCCTGAGGTTGCACATGACCGTAGTCACTTAATTTAGGCACAGCAACAGCAGCTGCCTGACGTCGTGTTGTTTTTCTTTTTGGAGTACTATTCTCTTCCATTTTCATCTATTTATTTCCGGATGCGAAGATACAATCATTTAATAAAACTGAGATCAATAACAATAAAGCTTTTTCAACAAAAAACAACAAGTTATTAACTATTGTGTTTTTTTTCGTATCTTCGCTGAGAATAATAAAACAGCTATTTTAATGATTACATTTCCTAATGCCAAAATTAATCTTGGTCTTGACATTGTAGAGAGACGTCCCGACGGTTATCATAACCTTGAGACTGTTTTTTTCCCCATACCTCTGCAAGATGTTCTTGAGATAAACATCAACAACGAACCCGATGCCGAGGCGTGTTCATTCACAATGTACAATGCCTCCTTTGACAATGACAGCAATGACAACTTGGTTGTCAAGGCATATAAAGCCCTTGCTGCCGATTACGCATTGCCAAAAGTAAATATGGCCTTATATAAGAATATTCCTACAGGTGCCGGACTTGGCGGTGGCAGTGCAGACGCTGCATTCGCATTAAAAATGCTCAACTCCATAGCAGGCCTTGGATTGAGTGACGAAAAACTTGAGGAATATGCAGCAACTATTGGTGCTGACTGTGCTTTTTTCATAAAGAATAAACCGGCATTTGCAACCGGAATAGGAAATATCTTATCTCAAACACCATGCAACATTGATGGATATTGCATTGTACTTGTAAAACCCGAGATACATATATCAACCAAAGAAGCCTACTCTCTTGTCGTTCCCGAATACCCGAGTACAAGACTCACTGAAATTGCAGAGAAACCTGTTACGGAATGGAAAGGTTTGATGAAAAATGATTTTGAAAGAAGCATCTTTGCCAAACATCCTTCCATGGAAAAAATCAAGACAGAATTATACGATATGGGAGCAATATATGCTTCAATGTCAGGTAGCGGTTCTTCATTCTTTGGTATATTCAAAGAAGAACAGAATATAGAAAGAATCAAAGCACAATTCCCCGGCATGTTCTGTTGGTGCAAAGTTCTGTAATTTACAAGCGAAAAACAAAACACAATTATGAAAAAGAAGATTCTAAGTTTACTATTGTGTGCAGGAGTTCTTTTTGCGAATGCACAAGAGACACCCCGTTGGCTACGTAATGCAGCCATTTCACCCGACGGTACAACTATTGCCTTCACTTATAAAGGTGACATATACACCGTTGACAGCAATGGTGGCGAAGCAAAGCAACTGACATCAAAAAGTGCATACGACAGTAATCCTATATGGTCTCCCGATAGCAAAAAAATTGCATTTTCATCAAATCGCGAAGGAAGTGTTGATATTTACATCATTAACAAGAATGGTGGAACACCACAACGAGTTACAACAAACTCAAAAGAAGAAAAACCGGTTGCCTTCTTGAATAATGAAGAGATTCTTTTTGAAGCTCTTGGAACACCCGACGTCGCATATAACCAATATCCAAGCGGAACATTCTCTCAGATGTACAAAATCTCCGTCAATGGTGGCCGCCCGGTACTTTTCTCGTCGATGAACATGGAGAACCCTGCTATAAGCAAAGATGGCAAATACATCATCTACCACGACAAGAAAGGCTATGAAGACAAGTGGAGAAAACACCACACATCATCTATCACACGCGATATCTGGATGTGCAACATTGATGGCGAACGCAAGTTCACAAAACTGACAACAAACAAAGGTGAAGACAGAAACCCTGTGTGGGCCGATGAAAATAATTTCTACTACCTTAGCGAACAAGGAGCAAGTGCCAATATCTTCAAAGCATCTATAAACAGCGAAGAGAAACCAAAACAGATAACAAAGCACAGCAAACACCCTGTCCGATTCCTCACCATTGCCGATAACGGTACATTGTGTTACACCTACGACGGCGATATATACACCATGACCGGTGAGAAGTCACCCCAGAAAGTCAATGTAACCATTACTGCCGATATTGCTACAAACAAAACAACCAGAGCCAACTACACAGGCGGTGTAACAGCCGGAGCTGCTACGCCTAACGGAAAAGAGTTTGCTTTTGTAGTACGTGGCGATGTCTTTGTTACCGCTACCGACTACACCACCACACGTCGCATCACCGACACCCCCGAACAGGAGCGTAACGTCGATGTAAGTCCAGACGGACGTAGCATTATATATTCAGCCGAACGTAACGGAATTTGGGGTATATACATGACAAAAATCAAACGCGAAGAGGACAAATATTTCACATACGCGGCAGAACTTGAAGAAGAGCCGTTGGTGGTCAGCGACAAGGCATCATTCCAACCAAAATTCTCACCCGACGGCAAAGAGGTGGCCTTCCTTGAAGACCGCACCACACTACGTGTTATCAACCTTGAGAGCAAGAAGGTGCGTACAGTTCTTGAAGGCAAATACAACTACTCATATACTGATGGTGACCAGGATTTCGAGTGGTCGCCCGACAGCAAGTGGTTCCTTGTAAAATATATTTCCGTAGGTGGCTGGAACAACACCGACATAGCCCTTGTAAAAGCCGACGGCAAAGAGATACACAACCTCACCGAGAGCGGTTATTCCGATGCACAGCCACGTTGGGCACTTGGTGGAAAGGCTATGATTTGGAGTTCTGACCGTGCGGGCTATCGCAGCCACGGAAGCTGGGGTTCACACCGCGATATATATATCATGTTCTTCGACGCTGAAGAGTATGACAAGTTCCGCATGAACAAAGAGGAACTTGCTATGTACGAAGAGACAAAGAAGCTGCAAAAAGAGGCCGAGGAGAAGGCAAAAGCAGAAGCAGAGAAGAAAGATAAGAAGAAAAAAGATGACGGAAAAGATAAAAAAGACAATAAGAAAGAGGAAGAAAAGCTCTTGAAGTTCGACATCGAGAACCGTCACGACCGCATTGTACGTCTCACACGCATGTCGGGCAACATTGGCGAAGCGTTCCTCACAACAAGCGGTGACAAGCTCTATTATCAGGCAAACTACAACGGTAGCGGTGACCTTTGGGTTTACGATGTACGCGACGGAAGCAACAATGTTGCCGTAAAGGATTTCGGTTGGGGACGTATGCAACTGGACAAAGAAGGAAAGTTCGCCTACAAAGCATCGGGTAACATCAAGCGTTTTGAGGTGGCATCAAAAGCCGTAAAGAACATTGATTTCAATGCCGAGTACAACTATCGTCCGCTTGCCGAAAGAGAGTATATCTTTGACCACGCTTGCAACCTTGTAAAGGATAAATTCTATGTAAAAGACCTGCACGGTGTCGATTGGGAATATTACTGCAAAGAATACAGGAAATTCTTACCCCACATAGCAAACAATGTCGATTTTGCCGACCTCCTTTCGGAACTTCTCGGAGAGCTTAACGCGTCTCACACCGGAGCCCAGAGCTCACTCGGTACAAATTACAACACCGCCGTTCTCGGAGCGTTCTACGACGAGGATTATAAAAGCGACGGTTTGAAGATCAAGGAGATTATGAAGAAAAGTCCTCTCACGAAATATAGTTCAAAGATTAAGGCTGGTGATATAATCGAGGCTATTGACGGAGAGAAGATTGAGGCTGGTTGTGACTATAATTACATGCTTGACAATAAAATTGGCAAGAACATACGCCTATCCATGTACAACGCTGCAAAGAAAGAGCGTTGGGAAGAGTGGGTAAAACCCGTAAGTTTCGGTCATGAGTACCAGATGCGTTACGAGCGTTGGATTGAAAAGAATACCGCAATGGTTGATTCTCTATCTAATGGCAGAATCGGTTATATACACATTAAGGAGATGAACAGTGACAGTTTCCGCAAGACCTTCTCATTGTTGCTCGGTAAATACCGTAATCACGAAGCGGTACTCATCGACACACGTCACAACGGTGGTGGCTGGTTACACGAAGACCTTGCGATATTGCTTTCGGGAAAAGAGTTCCAGCAGTTCGCACCAAGAGGACAATACATTGGTAGCGACCCATTCTCACAATGGACAAAACCGTCGGCTGTATTGGTGTGCGAGGACAACTATTCAAATGCTCATGGTTTCCCCACCGTTTATAAAGCCTTGGGACTTGGAAAACTCATAGGTGCCCCTGTTCCCGGAACAATGACCGCAGTGTGGTGGGAAAGCCAGATAGACCCGTCTATAGTATTCGGCGTTCCACAGGTTGCCGTACGCGACATGAACGGTAACTACCTTGAAAACCAGTTGTTGATGCCCGACATTGAGGTCTATAACACCCCCGAGGATTACCTCAAAGGAAATGACCGACAGATAGAAGCCGGAGTAAAGCACCTGCTTGAAGTTATAGACAAGAAGAAATAAATATCAATGATATAAAAAATGGGAATTTAAAATTCCCATTTTTTATATCTCTATTTCAAGTCCGTCATAGGCAAGATGAACGCCCGGTGGCAGACATTTCTCAAATTTCGCATGAAGACCTATGTGATGCATTAAATGGGTAAAATAGACCTCGCGAGGTTTCAATTTGTCAACAATTTCAAGAGCCTCAAGAACTGTCTGATGCGTATTGTGAGGTTTTGCAAAACGCAACGCATTTATCACAAGAACCTCTACTCCACGTAGTTTTTCAAGCTCTGCCGGCTCAATATAACTCATATCGGTAATATAAGCCAACTTGCCGAAACGGTAAGCAGTGATAGCCATCATACCATGAAAAACCTTAAAGGGTAATATCTCCACATCTCCTACCTTGAACGCTGTTCCATGAGACAATGATTTTATAGCCACATTGGGAACACCCGGATATTTCACCTTATAAAAGAAATAAGGGAACATGGAACGTATCTGCATCTCGGTCTCCCTGTCGGCATATATCGGCAATTCCTTAAGACGTGTATAGGGACGCAAGTCATCAATACCTACAAGATGGTCATAATGCTTATGTGTCATCAGCACCGCATCAATACTTCTAACATCGGCACGCAACATCTGCATACGGAAATCCGGACCACAATCAATAAGGAGTGTTGTATCACCCTCTTCTACCAGAGCCGAACAACGTAAACGTGCATCACGTGGATCAGTTGATGTACACACCTCGCACTTGCAACCGACTTCGGGTACGCCGGTAGATGTTCCCGTTCCTAAAAAAATAAGTTTCATATTGTATTTACCTCCATACGGAGTTCTACTCCAAATTTATCTTTTACAGAATCTACTACAGCCTGAGCAAACTCTATAACATCTTTACCGGTTGCTCCACCACGGTTTATCACAACCAAAGCCTGAAATTCATAGACACCAACATGTTCATGTGGTTTGTTCTTCCAACCGCACTGCTCTATCAACCAACCGGCCGATAGTTTAACATTACCGCAGGACAATGCATACTGCGGCATTGTTGGATACTCTTTCTTCAACTTTTCGGCAACATCAGCAACAACAACCGGATTCATAAAAAAGCTACCTGCACTACCAATCTTATCGGGATTCGGTAGTTTGGCATCACGAATCTCGCATACCGCACGACGTACATTATGCAAAGTAGCTCCGCCCAATTCGTTTACCTTATCTTTTAGATTTCCATATTCAAGTTTGAAAGAGGGGAATTTCTTCAAGCGGTATGTAACGAATGTTATCAAATTACATCCTTTTTCTTTAGCCTTGAATACCGAATGACGATAGGCAAATTCACAATCATCGTGTGAAAAGACTTTTTTAGAAGCATCTTTTAAAGATATAGCCTCAACCTTTTCAATAAGGTCACCAGCTTCAACACCGTATGCACCTACATTCTGAACAGCACTTGCACCTACCTCGCCGGGAATTGCCGAAAGATTTTCCAATCCTCCCCACCCTTTATCAACAGTGTATGCAACAAGACTATCCCAATTGACACCACTGCCCACACGCAAGAGTACATCATTTTCACTTTCTTCCACGACCTCCATATCTTTTATTGAAGAGTGGAAAATTGTTCCGTCGAAATCATTCACAAACAGCAGATTACTGCCACCACCAATTACGAATGAGTTTCCCGAGAAACCTTTTGAAAGATATTCGGAAACTTCCAATTCTGTGGAAAAATCAACATATTCGCCGGCAACAGCCTCTATACCAAAAGTATTATGTTTCAGCAATGAATAATTCCTATAATGTTTCATACGGTTTGTTTTGTTAAACAAAGATACACTTTAGTTTGCAATTTATAAGAAACTGTTCTAATAAAATTCAATAATATATTGACCTTTACCACTGAAATTACAACCATAATGGCATTACTCTGTTAAAAAAGATGACATTTGTACTTTTTTAGCAAAATATTATGTAATTTTGTACCAATTACAAAGTAAATATAAAATGAAGAAGATTGTCAACCCCTGGATTGAACTTACAGACAAAGGTTATAACTGTTTCGCATGTGCACCGGGAAACCCTTACGGACTCAAAATGGAATTCTATGAAGATGGCGATGATATCGTTTCATTCTGGACCCCTGATGTCAACTATCAAGGGTGGCTTGACACATTACATGGAGGAATACAAGCGACATTGCTTGATGAGATTGGCGGTTGGATTGTAGGACGCAAACTACAAACATCAGGAATGACAACAAACCTCAATATCAAATACAAGAAACCAGTCCCATGCAACAAGGATGTAGCAATTGAGATACGCGGAAGAATCAAAACCCAGAAACGCAACTTTATTTTTATAGAGGCTGAGATAATCCACGATGGAACAACATGTTCAGCAGCCGAGATGACATACTTTGCATTCCCTAAGGATGTTGCCAAAAAGGAGTTCTATTTCAAGACATGCGAAGTTGAGGAGTAAATAAAAGCCTTCACGGCATTATTTATCCCCAACACCGGCTTCGTGATAAAGTTCCTTTGCAAGTTTCTTATCCTTTTTCACTCCACGACCATAGAAATAGCAATCGGCAAGATATTTAGTAGCCTCAGTATTGCCTATCTGATACAATCTGAAAGCACAGCTATAAGCACTCTTGTACTCCTGCAATGCATCGTAATAATACATCAGGTAGCGTAAAGCATCGCTGCAACCCTTATCGGCAGAAGAGATGATACACTCAAGCGGTGTACCTAATGCCTCATCACGCTCAACCTTTTCTTCAAGCATAAACATGGCATAATGATACAAGGCTCCTCTCTTTCCATGTAATGCAGCCTTTCGGAACATCTCTTTTGCAGCAATAGAGTCTATAGGCGTACCTACGCCATTGAGATAACAGCGTCCAAGTTCTTCCAAAGCCTCGGGACATTCCTGAGCAGCCGATTTCTCAAGCCAATAGACAGCCGCATCGGCCGACGCTTCACACCCCTTACCATCCTTTATCATCATTGCATATTCATACTGCGATTCAGGATGATTCTTTTCTGCAGCATTTTTAAAAAAGACCCAAGCCTGTTCTAAATCCTGTTTCAAGCCAAGACCATGCAGATAAGAACAGCCTACACGATAAAATGCCGGCAGATAATTGTACTGCACAAGTTCAGCATATGTAACAATACTCTTGGAATATTTCCTTTGATTGAAATACATTTCGGCCAAATCAAATTCTCTCTTGCATTCGTTCCAGAATACAGAGTCAGGCTGTTGTTCCTCTCTAAAATCAGATGTTTTCACACTTTGCCTTTCAGGAGCATATTCCGGTTCTCGGTTTTCAACATAATAGTCATTACTATAGAAAACCCCATTATTGTATCCAACAGCTTTTACACTCAAAGATTTACATGTAGAATTATTATAGAGTTCAATTTGCAACTTACCGTCAACAGGTTTTATTGATGGTTGCCACAACAGTGTACGACGGAAATCAGTATCATCGGGTTGCTGCTTGCTATAATCAGGAGAATAGAATTGCTTGCTTGCGGTATATCCCTGCAACGATGTATAACGGCGTGTACTTGTAGAGACACTCAAATCGGGAACAATACCCTTAAGGCTGTCACACTCGTTGTATGGAATAAAACAAGCAAGGTGGTCAGGGTTGTTGTTTCTACCGGTGAAATAGGTTGTTGAAGAAAAAAGTCTCATAATACGATCTCTTTCTTGAATATTTAACCATGCCGGAAGAGAAAAATCTCCATAAAAGCCACCGGTAAGAAAACCATCATAGAAAATACTATGATTTCCTTTTTTAAAATGATCATTGGACTTACTTTTAAGATAACCCATTTCATCTCCCATATACAATGCACTACACTTGTCGCGATCACTGGTAATTACAAGTTCCTTAAAGTTGGTCATCTTCTCAATATTGACACCATGCAAATACTCTTCATCTATAACAGGTCGTTCATCCCTGCAAAAATAATTTTTCACAACAACCGGTTGAATCCAGCCTTCTAATGTAAAATGGCGGTCGATTGCACTTTTAAGTACATCATTTGCCGACATGACATTCTCATATTCAATAAGAGCATCACGCCTTTTATCTCGTATAAACAATTGGATCAACGAATCCTCATCGACCATACCATATTTGGACATAATCATATCAGCGACAGACTCTTTAACCATTTCCCTTGATTTGAACACCTTTTCATTCTCAACAGGCCCTTGCAAATATGTCACATCATTGGCATACTCCCACTCATCAAGATAGTCAAGACGCAGTTCACTCAAAGGCGGTGCATACATTCGACGTTGCTTTTTTGCTTTAATCTCGACCTCATTCAAAAGATACTCATTCAATCCCAAAGAGAGAATATTACCACTGTTTGCAATGAGTTCCTTATCCTCAGTGTTGAATATCTCAGCATAATGGTAACGACGCGAAACAGGCGAAAAATAACGATCAAGAGAAAATGCATAATTAACACGACTGCTATGCTTGAAAACAGTTCTTGGAGACAAGGCCACAACCTGTTTGCCTTCAAACTCCTCAATTTCAATAGTGAACCGTCCTTTATTATCGGTTCTGAAAGTGGTTGTAACAACATCGCCGAAATTATCGGAGTAGTCAAGACGTATCTGATTATACGGTTGAGGAATGATTTTAGTTTTACCCAGCTCACCTATTTTAGCACTTACAAGCCTGCGATAAAATTTTCCCCTTATATATAGTCCCTTTTCGGGCATGACCACTTTTTCAAGATTCTCCGCAACCAATTTACTCCAGTCATATGCCGTCCATCCATGAGTAAGCATTACTAGGTCAAGATGTTCATCACGTTTCTCGTTTTCAGGGTCAAAATACTGGTGTGCATTTGCAATGTATCCTTTTAGTTCCGAGCCAAGTAACTGATATGTCTGCAGATTATATCCCCATGATGTGGCATGAATTCCGGCATTATCAATCACAGATACAGCAAAGTTACAATCAGCATCAAGAGGCTTGCCATCCTCTCGTCCAACCTCTATTTCAATCTTCTCATACGGTTTGGGGGTTGCAATATTTATAGCACCACCCTTTTCTGTAACCTTAAGTTTCACACTTCCCTTGTCTCCGGCCACTAAACTATCACGACGCACATAAAAGAGACGTTCGGCAAGTGGAGTTTCACCATTGAAAACGACTGCCTTGCTGACACCTTCGGGAATATTCTCCTTAGGTAACATTATATGTAAATTCCGTGCATTACTCTTTTTGTAAAACCCAATACTGTTACGATGTGTCACCAAAAAACCCAATTCTGTGTTTTCAGTATAATTACTTGCTATATCCACTTGTACACTATCATTCTGCTCTACAAGCGTGATTACCACACCCTCCTGTTCAATTTTTGGCAAAGAGAATGAATACGTGTTCAAAATCCCCTTCTCATTATTTCGCTTTACGACAGCCTTATATTTTATACCCTCCTGAGGAGTAAAAAAGAAATCTCCTTTACCCATGTGTACGGGAGTCGTAGTCAACAGTTCCTTACCGTCGGCAAGAATTGTTATCGCATCATATATATCCTTTCCCCTGCTACCTGTAAGTTCATATGCAACCCTGCTCTTTAACCCATAGACAAGGTGTCCGCCCTCGGGGAAAAAAACAAGTTTACATTCCTCCACACGTTCATTCTTACCTCTTCGGCGATCAAGAATATTACAGAATCCCCAGTCTCCATTGTCCACCTTGTCAAACACCGGAAACACGCGACTAAACACGACCTCAGCACCCCAGTTAAGCATATAACGCGTATAAGCACGTACCTCGTAGTATCCCGAGAGGTATAGCGGATCTAAAAAGATTTCACCGTTACATGTACCATCATCTTCTATTTTGTATTTCTGCGTCTTTACCACATAGCCTTCGGGAGCCACAAGTTCAACATATAAAACCTTGCTGTGATTTGTCGCACGGTCATCGTTATGAGATGTTACAAACGCCTTGAACCATATATTTTCGCCAAGATAATAGGCATCATTGTCAAAATGAAGATACACCCTCTCTTGAGGTAAGGCACGCCCTACCAACATAGCACGTAACGCTACACTATCGGTCAATGTCTGTGCCGTAAGCGACATGCAAAAAAAAGAAAGTATGAGTATAAATATTTTTTTCATAGCATTTCAAACTGCGAAAAATTCACTTGTTGTAAAAATAATAAATATTTACAACAATTCAATACATCCATATCATTTACGGTAATATTTAATAAAGATTTAGCAAGTTTTCGTACATTTGCATCAAATGTATCATATATGAAAATATATTCTGCACCATTACAAGGATTCACCGAAGCCGTATGGCGTAATATACACTGCAATGTCTTTGGGCACATCGACGGCTATTACACCCCGTTCCTAAGATACGAGCATGGCGAGATACGCTCAAAAGACATACGCGATGTAGAGAGAAAGAACAACTCCGTAGAAAACCTTGTTCCACAAATTATTGCCGCTACACCTGAGGAAATGCATCCCCTGTTGGATTTGATTTCTGCCGAAGGCTACAAGCGTATAGACATAAACATGGGCTGCTCGTTCCCTTTGCAGATGCGTCGCAAGCACGGTGCTGGGCTGTTGCCACACCCCGACATGGTGGCAGCGATAATGAAAGAAGTAGAGCGATATTCTGATTTTTCCTTCTCGGTAAAGATGCGTCTCGGTTGCGAGAGCCGCAGCGAGTGGCAAGAACTCATGCCTATACTCAACGACACCCCACTGCACCACATCACAATGCACCCGCGTCTTGGCATAGAGCAATACAAGAAACCTGCCGACGTCGATGCCTTTGCCGAATTCTACAGTGCGTGCAAACACCCCGTAATATATAACGGAGACATCAACACGCTCAACGAGATAAAAGCCATTGAAGAACGCTTTCCACGTCTCAAAGGCATCATGCTCGGACGCGGACTTCTTGCAAACCCCGCCCTTGCTATGGAATACAAACGCGGAGAAGAACTCCCCGCCCAAGAACTTGCATCGCTCGTGCAAGAGATGCACGATGCCATGTACGAAAAGCTTGTCACACGTCTGCAAGGCAACACACAATTCCTCAGCAAGATGAAGCCCTATTGGGAATACCTATTGCCCGACATGCTCAAACGAGATAAAAAAGCAATACTAAAAGCAACAACAATAGAAAAATACCTTCAGGCAGTGAGAAACGGATTATCTTCCTTTGCATTGTAATGTCAAGCAGTTCAACTGTTATTTACCTGTAAACTTTTATTTCTTGCAGTGCTTACGTTCCTCAAAATATTTGAACAAGGTCATCAATACAGCAAATATAAATCCTCCAAGGCAAATACCCCGGATATTAGATTTTGTCAGGAGATCTCCAAAACCTGTTCCACGGAACAAATCTATTATAAATTGCAAAAACATTCCCCAAATGTATGCTGCAATGAAATAGATTATATACTTTTTCATGGTAAATATAATTTATGCGAATAAATATATAAACATAATTTATAATATCATACGCCATAAAAAGAATTTCACAAAAAACCTTATCCGCCCGGATTTTGCTTCAACACTTTTTTTATCTAATTTTGTACATAATATAACTCGTATAGAATCTGCATATATACACAGTAACATTAAACAATGAACGATAATATACAACTCAACGAGCACAATAAGGTGGAATACCCGCCTATGCACACCTGCGAGCATATTCTAAACCAGACGATGATAAGGCTTTTCGGCTGTGAGAGAAGCCGCAACGCACACATCGAACGCAAGAAGAGCAAATGCGATTACAAACTCCCCACGCCACCAACAGAAGAGCAGATAGAAGAGATTGAGAGCATGGTCAATGAGGTTATCTCACGTCACCTGCCCGTTACGGAAGAATTTGTCACACGTGATGCAGTCCCCGAAGATGTTGACCTGAGCAAGCTACCCAATGATGCGAGCGAGACGTTACGCATAGTACGTGTCGGCAATTATGACACATGTGCATGCATAGGCACCCACGTAGGAAACACTGCCGAGATAGGTACATTTAAAATTTCAAGCCACAGTTGGGAAGAGGGAACTCTAAGGCTTCGTTTCAAACTTGTTGAGAAATAAGCTGTTCAAACGACAGATATTAGGAAATATTTTTTTAAATTCGCAGATTGAAACGTGACACAGGGACTGTGTGTCATTGCAGCAAACCAAGACAAGTAAATTAAGATACATAATGTTCAAAAAAGGAGTTATTATAATATCGGCAGAAGAGAAAAATGAGATAGGCACAATGTGTCGTTCCGTTCTCTCCCAAATTAGCATGCCCGATATTCTAAAAATAACCTTTTTCTATCAGGCTGCAAACGATAAAGAATATCTTGAAAACACAACTATTCTAACTGCAATAACCAAAGAACATTTTCAACACGACACTCCCCTTGTGAGTTATGTGGCACAAAAAAGTGCAAGTGGAACACTTGTTGCCGAAGTAACATACTTGCATCCTGAACAAGTTGTGTGCATAGAGAGTCACAACCAATACAAGTTGCTCAAGAACAATGACTGTACAGAAATAATCACTGCAGGAATAATACCGGCTAACATTTCAAAGAGTACATTCGAGCAAGCAAACGAGATATTCTCAATCATTTCCAGCATACTGCAGAGTAACGGTTTCTTACCGAGTGACATCTACCGTCAATGGAACTATATACAAGGAATTACCATGCTTAATGACGGCAGACAAAACTATCAGGAGTTCAACGAAGCACGTTCACGATTCTACAATAATTGCAATTGGGAAAATGGTTATCCTGCTGCTACAGGCATTGGCTGTGATGCCGGAGGTCTAATGGTAGAGATATGTGCCGCAAGGTGCAACAATCAGCTAAACAAGCCCATAGACAACCCCTTGCAAATTGCAGCACACAACTATTCGCAAGATGTTCTCGAGGGCAAAGCATACGCAACTTTACAGGAGAAGAGTACCCCTAAATTCGAACGTGCCCGCATACTCGGGGATACCATATATATATCGGGAACAGCAGCAATTAAAGGAGAAGCCAGTAACAACAGTTGCGATATTATAGAACAGACCGCTGAAACAATGGAGGTAATGAACCGCCTTATTTCAAAAGAGAATATCCCAACCGACAACAATGGTGCAGAATATAAACTTCTCCGCATATATGTAAAGAGGGAGGAAGATATTTCGGCCATAACTAAATATATGCAGGAACACTACCCTGCAACACCCAAGCATTACACTATTGCCGATATATGTCGCCCCGAGCTGATTGTAGAGATTGAGGGTGTAGCAAATATCTGACACAACGACAAATCACAAACAATATACAAAATGAAAATCAAAAAGACTATTCTAATGACAGCATTATCATTAGCAATATGCGGTTGTTCCAACAATGAACAGAGCAACCCTCTATTGGGAACATTTAACACACCGCATAACATTGCACCATTTCAGGAGATAACCATCGACAACTATCGCGAAGGTATGCTGCTTGGCATGGAAGAGCAGAAAAAAGAGATTGAGGCTATCATCAACAACAACGAAGAGCCAACATTCGAGAACACCATCATTGCCCTCGACAACTGCGGCAAACTGTTGAGCAAGGTACGCGGCACATTCAGCCCTCTCTCAAGCAGCAATTCCACCGAGGAGACACGTGCCCTTGAAAAAGAGTTGTCACCACTATTCTCGGCACATAGCGATGCAATATATCTCAACGACAAACTATTTGCACGCGTAAAGAAGGTATATGATTCAAGAGAGAGCCTTACTCTTACCGCAGAACAGAAAAAGATCATGGAGAACATCTATGACCGTTTTGTAAACAGCGGTGCAGAACTTAGCGAAGAGGGCAAGGCAAGAATGAGTGAACTTAATAAGGAACTATCAATGCTGCAACTCAACTTCTCGCAGAATCTGCTTCACGAGACAAACAACACATTTGTGACAGCCAACAGCCTTGACGAGCTAAAAGGTCTCTCACAGGCCGACATAGATGCAGCAGCAAAGATGGCAGAAAAGAACGGACAACCCGGTAAGTGGATGTTCAACATGCAGCGTCCAAGCTGTAACCCTGTGCTACAGTATTGCGAAAATCGTGACTTACGCCGAAAGGTTTATGAGGCATACTACAACAGAGGAAATGCCGGCAACGAATATGACAACAAGGAGATTTGTGCAAAGATTGTAGCATTGCGTCTTGAGAAGGCAAAACTCATGGGCTACAGTAACTACGCCGAGATGGCATTGGAAAACCGCATGGCAAGTACTCCCGACGCGGTTTACGAACTGCTCGAGCAGGTGTGGACACCGGCTGTAGCTAAAGCCAAGGAAGAACTGAAAGATATTCGTGCCGAGATACGCAAGGAGGGCCACAACTTTGAGCCTGAGGGTTGGGACTACATGTTCTACTTGGATAAGGCAAAGAGAAGCAAGTATGCAGTAAATGAAGAGGAAATACGTCAGTACCTTGAGATTAATAATGTAATGCAAGGAATATTCCACGTGGCAAACAAGCTCTACGGCATCACCTTCAAGGAAATCACAAACGAAGTACCCTCATACGAGCCAACAGCCAAAGCATTCGAGGTTCTTGACCGCGATGGCAGTACATTGGCAATTTTCTATAGTGACAACTTCCCACGCGAGAGCAAGCGTGCCGGAGCATGGTGTACATCATTCCGCCCACAAAGCTATGAGAATGGCAAACGCATATATCCCGTTGTTGTAAACAGCTGTAACATGACAGCACCAACATCCGACACCCCTGCATTGCAAAGTATTGACAATGTACTGACACTATTCCATGAGTTTGGTCATGCATTGCACAACTTCATGAGAGATGTACAATACAGCGGTGCCCGCGGTGTAGAACGCGACTTCGTGGAGTTGCCATCACAGATTAACGAACATTGGGCATTTGAACCAGAGGTGCTCAATGTCTATGCAAAGCACTACGCAACAGGCGAGATAATCCCAATGGAACTTGTAAAGAAGATTCAGGATAGTGCCAAATATGGCCAGGGTTTTGCCACTGTAGAATATGTAGCAGCATCGCTTAGCGACATGGATCTTCACGTGCTGACAGAAATCCCTGCCGACCTCAATGTGATGGATTTCGAGAGCAAGAAACTTGCAGAACGTGGTATTCCTTCACAGATTTTCCCACGCTACCGCATGACAAACTTCAGCCACACCATGGGTGGCGGATACACTGCCGGTTATTATAGTTACATGTGGGCCGAGGTGCTTGATGCCGACGCATTTGACGCATTCAAGGAGACAGGTGACATTTTCAATCCTGAGGTTGCTGAACGCTTCCGCAAATACATCCTTACCCCAGGCGGTATAGATGACGGAATGACCATGTATCGCAACTTCCGTGGCCGTGAACCGCAGATAGATGCACTGCTCAGGAACAGAGGAATGAGCAAATAAATACAAATCAAAAAAAAGACATCACGAATCGTGATGTCTTTTTTTGGCCATATTTCTTACGCTAATAAAACATAAAAATCACAACCTATATAAACCAAAACATTGTCTGTAGCATTATAAGTACAGAACGGCACCGAAACCGAAAGGTATTCAATAAGCCACTCAAAGAGGAGCTGCGACCCGGCCAACACCTGCATCACATCGGGGTCGTTATTACCTGCTTCGGTAGAGGTGCTGTTTCTCTAAAGTATAACTATTAAAGCTGATATTTATGACAATGTTAATGAAACGAAACGGACAGAGTTGGGTTCCAAGTATCTTCAACGACTTTTTCAACAGCGACATTCTTGTACGCAACAGTAGCACAGCTCCTGCTATCAATGTCTATGAGACCGACAAAGAGTATAAGGTAGATGTAGCAGCGGCAGGCATGAGCAAAGAGGATTTCAAAATACACATTGACAGTGACAATGACCTCACCATAACTATGGAGAAAAACTGCAACTGCGAGACCAAAAATGGTGAGAAATGCTGCGACGAGAAGAAGGAAAAAGAGGAGAAATGCAACGATGGCAAGTGCGAAGAGAAAGGCCGCTACCTACGCCGCGAGTTCTCTTACACACGCTTTCAGCAGACGCTGATACTCCCCGACGATGCCGACACCACAAAAATTGAAGCAAAAGTCAAGCACGGCGTTCTCCGTATCCACATCCCAAAGAAAATGGAAAAAGAAGAGACTAAGCTAAGCCGCAATATCATGATAGAGTAAAATAACACGAAAAGCGTCGCAAATATTTGCGACGCTTTTCGTGTTCAAATCCAACTATCACTTAGCAATAATCAAGTAATAGTTCTTCTTGCCCTTCTGTACAAGAATGTACTTGTCGTTAAGAAGATTCTCGGCATTGATAACTTGGTCAAAAGCAGCAAGTTTCTCTTTGTTTACAGAAACACCACCACCCTGCACGAGTTTACGCATCTCGCCTTTTGATGCAAAGATTGCAGCATTGTCAGTTGTCAAATCAACAGCTTTAATACCCTCATTAAGTGCCTCGCGTGATACCTCGAATTGTGGCACACCGTCGAATACTGCAAGTAAAGTATCTTCATCAAGTGAGCGTAGTGCTTCGGTTGATGCGTTACCAAAGAGGATATTTGAAGCCTCTACCGCCTTGTTGTACTCCTCTTCGCCATGAACAAGGATTGTAACTTCCTTAGCAAGACGTTTCTGCAACAGACGCATGTGTGGTGCCTCTGCATGCTCGGCAACAAGTGCTTCAATCTCTTCACGGCAGATTGATGTAAAGATCTTGATATACTTCTCAGCATCGTCATCACTTACGTTCAACCAGAACTGATAGAAACGGTAAGGTGATGTGTAACGCTTGTCAAGCCAGATATTACCCTGCTCTGTCTTACCGAACTTCTTACCGTCAGCCTTAGTGATTAGAGGACATGTGAGGGCAAAAACCTCGTTACCCGACATCTTGCGAATCATCTCGGTACCTGTAGTGATGTTACCCCACTGATCGGCACCGCCAAGCTGTAATTTACAACCGTGTGTTTCGTTGAGGTGAACATAGTCATAACCCTGCAAAAGTTGGTAGGTAAACTCGGTAAATGACATACCGTCAGTACCAGCTTCACCCGAAAGACGACGCTTTACAGAGTCCTTAGACATCATGTAGTTTACTGTAATCATCTTACCAATGTTACGAATGAAGTCAAGGAAAGTAAAGTTCTTCATCCAATCGTAGTTGTTCACAAGTATTGCAGCGTTAGGAGCATCGCTATCAAAGTCAAGGAAACGTGAAAGTTGCTTTTTCAACGCCTCCTGGTTATGGCGAAGCTTTTCCTCGTCAATGAGGACACGCTCTTTAGACTTACCCGATGGGTCACCTATCATACCTGTTGCTCCACCAATAAGAGCAATGGGCTTGTGACCGCATAGCTGGAAGTGACGCAACATCATCACACCAACAAGGTGACCGATGTGCAAAGAGTCTGCAGTTGGGTCAATACCCAAGTAAGCACTTGTCATCTCCTTTTGGAGCTGTTCTTCTGTTCCGGGAGTCATGTCCTGAATCATGCCTCTCCATTTCAATTCTTGTACGAAGTTCATAGTGTATTTATTTTAATTATAGTTTATACATTTGTGATGGCACCGTTCTCTTCAACACATTAAGCTGTACATCTTTGCCGGGGATAATACCGTAATCACCGAATTCCATAGCAACGGTTTTATATGCAAGCTCCGGATGATTATTCTCCTCGCTAAGATGGCATAGCCAAATATATTTCAAATGTTCATTGAAATGCGATGCAAGATATTTCGCAGTTGTCTGATTACTCAAGTGACCGCGAGCACCGGATACACGCACCTTCAAAAAGTCGGGATAACGTCCCATTGCAAGCATCTGCTCCTCGTAATTAGCCTCAAGAACAAGATAATTAGCCCTGTCAAGGTAATATGAGACCGTCTCGGTAATCTCGCCCAAGTCTGTAGCAATACAGAATTTTTTGTCGCCATACTCAATGAAATAACCGACATTGTCACTTCCGTCATGTGGCACCTCAAACGGTGTAATTACCAAATCGCGGAATGTCAACGGTTCCTCTTTCTCTACATATCTTATAAATTCCGGTTCTATTGGTTTTGAAACACAATAGTTCTTTGTTATTCCCACATGAACATCACGTGTAGCATAAACCGGAATCTTAGCTTTATCCGATATCACACCAAGTGCCTTAATGTGGTCGGCATGGTCGTGGGTAACAAACATGGCACATATACTCTCAAATGGAATACCTTCTTTCTTCAAAGCCATTCTGATGGTCTTTGAAGGCAAGCCGGCATCAATAAGTATGCCATAATCCCCCACCCCGATATAGTAACAGTTGCCACAGCTACCGCTACCAATACTCATAAATCTTAACTCCATTATATTTTATTTTATCTTCTTCTATATCAACATCATACATCAGAATGGATAACCTATCGCAAAATGCAATGCGAAGTCACGCTTGAAATTCGGACATATGATTGAATACTTCTCCTTTCCTGTGTAAGCCGGATTGATAGCCTTCATAGCGGCATCAAGACGGAACACAAAAAGGTCAAAATCAACACGCACACCAAGTCCATAAGAGAGAGCCAACTCCTTATAGAAACTTGTTATTTTGAACTGCCCGCCAGGCTGTTCATCATACTCCCTGATAGTCCATATATTACCGGCATCAAGGAATACTGCCGAGTGTATCTTCCAAAAGAGATGTGAACGGTATTCCACGTTCATATCCAGTTTTATATCACCCGACTGGTTTATAAAATCAATACTCTTACCTTCATTCTTATAGCTTCCCGGACCAAGAGTACGCACCGTCCAACCTCTCATGCCGTTCGCACCTCCGGCAAAATATCGTTTTTCAAAAGGCAGAATACGCGAGTTGCCATAGGGATAAGCTATGCCTAAGCCAAAGTGGAAGACAAGTGAATTCCGGGTATCCATGTTCACACGTGCCGCAAAGTCAAAATCGCCTTTTACATATTGTGCATAGGCAATTTTAAGCAATGTATATTGGCCTTCTTCATTAGTGCGACCACCAAAGAGAGAATTTATACCATACAAAAGATTACCCGAACACTCGGCATTTGTGCGTACAGAATAGGCAAAACGTTCAAAACGATTACTTTTGTTACGCGATGAGTTGAACGAATAAGTATATCCCAATTTGGTAATCAACAGGTTCTCATAATTGTATTTCAATATAGAGTTCCTGTTCGACACACTATCCAGATATTCATTTTTAAATGTCTCCGATATCCATGGAACATAGATATAATTCAAGTCAAGCAAATCAAGTTTATGCTGTGTATCAACCCTCTTGCTCCAAAGATAACTCCAAGAGCCGGAAAGAATACGTCTTTCAAATTCAGGACGTTCCTGAGAGTTCAGTTTCAATGCAAACAATGTAGATGAGAGCATTTTGCGTTTTTCAGCCGGTACGAAAACCGATGCAATACCACCCAACAGACGCAAACTCAATTCAGCTCCATACTCAAAATAGCTGTCACCTGTATATCCACTCAAGTTGGACACCGCCTCGTATGCTCCAAACAGACGCAATGAAAGAAGTTCCGAACCCTTGAATAGATTTTTATCGGAGAATGTTGCTGATGCTGCTGCACCCAAGTCGCCCGAAGTATTTGTTCCCTCGATCTCAAAACCTATCGAACGTCTTTTGTTACGTTCAAACATGATATAACAATCAAGAAGAGCGGTGTCAGGTCTCTCAACCATTCTTATTGATGTATATTTCAATGCAGTGAGCTGTGCAAACGAATTATACGTTTTGTCAAAATTATTTTGTGAATATAATTCACCCGGTATAATGTATGCATTCTCTACAAGCACACTCGGACGCACAATAGGATTATCTTTGCACAGAATTGTGTACATGCCATGCACTATCGTGTCGCAACCGGTCAATGTGGTATCATCAAAACGCAAACCGGCTCCCGAAACAAAATATACGTTTCCAATCTTGTACTCTATATGTTCTTCTGGCTCTGCTGTAGAAGATGATTTATACATTGCAATATCCATAGAGAGTTTAACCTTGTTGGAATGGTGTGCCGTATCGGCTGTAAATGAGATATAATCCTTTTGGAAGCGGTAATATCCGGAATTCCTGAGGATATTTGTTATACGGCGACGTTCCTGTTCCATACCATCAACACTGAATGGCATACCTGGTGCGAGAGAGGACTCTTCGGAATTTGCTTCTATAATATTTTTCAAACGCTCATCATCGGTATTAAGCTTTATCTCGGAAACATAATATCTCTCACGTTCATGAAGATAATACTTTGCAACAGCACGTTTCTTCTTGTCATCTTTCTCACACTCAAAATCCACTGTCGCATGCAGATAACCATCATTCACAAGCATCTGTTGGATATTGTATCTGCTACGTTCAGCCATCTCGGCACTATATATCACCGGAGCTTCACCCATTCTTTGCAACACACGGTTATGCCACTTTGTTGTATCGCGTCCCGAAAGAGCATAAGTGTATAGAGGGACCTTTACCAAACTGAACCATTTTGCATTAGGAGTCTGACGCACATAGCTTCGTGCCTTTGAAGAATTCGATGCATTGGTATTTGACACAATCTTTACGTCCTTAAGAAGATGCTCACCTTCGGGAATAAATTTATTCACCGAACATGAGACCGTCAAAAAGAGGCACAAAACCAGATATGTCAAGACTCTGAAAGGCATAAATAAGCTATAATATTGCTATATTATTAAAAATTCTTGCAAATATACTAAAAAGATGAAAGATTTAAGGTAGATTTGCACCACTTTAACGATAAATAATTAAACATTATGCTAAGTAAAGCATTACTCAAACTGATTAAGTCGCTCGAAATAAAAAAATTCCGCAAAGAATATGAACTTTTTGTAGCAGAGGGAGGAAAAACTGTATGTGATTTAATCAACTTGAATATTGAGGTAGAGCATATAATCGCAACAAAAGAGTGGCTCAACAATCATAAAGAGATAAAAAACCTGAATATTTCCGAAGTTAGCGAAGAAGAACTCAAACGTGCAAGTTTCCTACGTACCCCCCAGGGTGTTCTTGCGGTGTTCAAGCAACCTAAATACGACATAGACACCACTATTCCTGAACGTGAACTTTGTTTGGCTTTGGACAATGTACAGGACCCGGGAAATTTAGGAACAATCATACGTATAGCCGATTGGTTCGGCATTGAGAACATCTACTGCTCTCAAGGATGTGCCGACATCTACAATCCAAAGACTATACAAGCTACCATGGGTGCAATAGGTAGAGTAAAAATACATTACATAAACCTCTTTAATTTCCTTAACAACCTTAAAGAAAAGGTTAATATTTACGGAACCTTTCTCAATGGAGAAAACATCTATAACAAGAGTCTTGAAAACAGAGGTATAATAGTAATGGGGAACGAGGGTAACGGAATAAGCGAAGAATGTAGTAAAATTATAAACACACGTTTATTCGTACCTAACTACCCAGCAGAACGAAACACATCTGAATCGCTCAATGTATCTGTAGCAACAGCTATTATATGCAGCGAATTCCGTCGCAGATTCTAAAGAGCAGATTTCCAAGAATAATTACAACCTTAAAGAAGAGGAAGAAAAGCATTACCAACACCTATGGAATAAGCATAAAAATCCACCTCACATATTGAGGTTTTAGCCAAAATCCATTCGTCCAAAATCTTTAAGTCTTTTACAGGAGACAAATAGATTTGCGTAAGATAATGCAAGCCATGACTTTCAGAATTAAAAGAGTAAATTTTATTTACACGCCCATCAACTATTTCCAGAACTTTTGAGGTTACCATCTCACCCGATGGCATATAAAGTTCAGGTGTAACATAAGATGCCATTACTTTTGTTTTTGAGATTTTGGAGGATGTATTCTTGTGACAGATATACCACTAAGCAACATTTTTGCTTTTGCCTTTTCATCATCATCAATATAATAGACAAATCCCGACATTGATTTCAAATTTCTATTAAAATCACGTGGTGTAGCAAGAGAATACTCTCCCGACTCTGTAATCCTTAAATTCTTATGATAATATGCACCATTATCATAATCAATACGTATTGATGCAAAAGCCTCCTGATTAACCTTATCATTTCCACCGTTTATAAAATAAGAGCCAAAAGAGAATGTCAAGCTATCACCCTTTACAAACGTTGTATCATCAGGAACATCAAATGCAAAAAACAATTTGCTGTTTACATGCGTCGAGGCCAGCAAACGCATTTTAGAACTAGTCCACAGTTGAGCTGTATCGGCAGCAAGGAACGCTGCTTCAAGAAGAACACCATCATCAAATGATGCACGTGCATCATTCAACGATGCTACCTCAGCTTCCAATCGCACCTCAAGATTCTCATATATTCTCTTAAGGCGTTTAGGATATCTGTTATACCATATCAACGAAGAATCAAAACGTTCTTGTGTAATATTATGTTTCTTGAAAATATAATCGTAAAAAAGTTTTTCTTTATAATCCCAAGAAGAGTACTCACTTGCCATTGACTGCACAAGATGATAGTCATAAAGAAAACTCTCCATCTTCTTAGGAGGAACAATATTGTCAGGGATTCCCACCTCGCACGAGATAAGAACAAAGAAAAACAGCGGAAAGATTACCCTTAGAAGCCTACGCATAAAAAAGACTAATCCAGAAGAAATTTTCTATAGAACAGCAAAATAGCAACCACACTACATGTTATACATGAGTCGGCGAAATTAAATACGGGAGAAAAGAATATATCTCCACCCACTAAAGGCATCCAATCGGGCCATGTAAAAAGTGGAAAATAGAACATATCCACTACTCTTCCTTCCATAAAAGAACCATAGCCTTCACCCCATGGAACAAACTCTGCTACCTGCCTATAGCTTGATGTAAAGATCTCACCATAGAACAAACAGTCGATAATATTTCCAATAGCACCCGACAAAATCAATGCCACACACATGACAAAACCTGTCGGGTACTTTGTATTCTTCAACAGACGGAACAGAATATAACCCAAGAAACCGACTGCAACAATACGAAAACTTGTCAGAAAAAGTTTACTGAAAAGTTCCATACCGAAAGCCATTCCGTTGTTTTCAATAAAATATATCTTGAACCAATCTCCAAAGACCGGGAAATTATCACCCAAAGACATATTTGTCTTTACCGCAATCTTAATCACCTGGTCGGCAATGATTGCAAGCACCATGAATGACAGTACGACAACCGAACGTCTCTTTATACTCTGCATCTGTTTTTATTATCTATTCTTCTTAGCCTCGATACTCAATGTTGCATGAGGAACAGCCATAAGACGCTCCTTGGCAATCAATTTTCCTGTCTCACGACAAATACCGTAGGTTTTGTTCTCAATACGAACAAGAGCTGCCTGAAGACCTTGTATAAATTTTGCCTGACGATTTGCTATCTGCATTTGCTCTTCGATGTATGCAGCATCGCTACCATCCTCCAAGCCCTTGTATGTAGGCGAAGTGTCTGCGACATCATTTGAATCCTCATGACGCAAAGCTCTCATTATTTGGTCGTAATCTCTCTTTGCAAGTTCCAGCTTCTGCATAATCACTTGGCGGAACTCTTCCAATTCAACATCGGAATAACGTAGTTTTTCTGCCATATCTTTTAATATTATGGTTAGTTAATAGTTAGTTTTTTCTATTATAATTTTGTAACTGTCAATTTAATTACAGCATTGTCAAGTTCAATATCTTCACCCTCAATAAGAGTTGGGTTTACAGTCAAAGTATCGGCAAGCACCTGATTACAGATGTATTCCTTAAACTCTTCAACTGCGGCATCGCTCTGTTCGTTGCTTGATAAAACAACTGAAATTCTGTCAGTTATATCAAAACCACTCTCTTTACGTACAGCCTGAATCTTCTTGACAATCTCACGGGCAACACCCTCACGACGTAGAGCATCGGTAACCTCAACATCAAGTGCAACAGTCAATGCACCTTCATTGGCTACAGTCCAACCGGGAACATCCTCGCTAAAGATTTCAACATCAGCAAGTTCAATCTCTGCATTCACACCTTCAACCAACAATGTGATAATGCCATTGGTTTCAAGTTCTTTTATCTGTTCCTGTGACATGGCAAGCACCTCGGCATTAACACTCTTCATAAGTTTACCGAATTTCTTACCCAATGTACGGAAGTTACACTTGATTTTCTTCACAAGGATACCATCACCCTCAACAAATACAAGTTCTTTCACGTTCACCTCACTTAGGATAAGCTGTTTAACAGCCTCAATACGAGATTTCATCACCTCGTCTGTTGTAGGTATCGCTATTTTCTGTAGTGGCTGACGAACAATCAAAGCCTCTTTCTTACGCAAAGCAAGCACCATTGACGAAATCTGCTGTGCAAGTTCCATACGATATTCAAGTTCGCTATCTACCAATGTTTCGTCACATTCGGGGAACTTAGCCAAGTGAACCGATTTGCTTTCACCTCTACCTGTAACAGAAGTCAAGTCCTGATACAGACGGTCGGCATAGAACGGAGCTATTGGAGCCATCAGACGAGCAACTGTCTCAAGACATGTATAAAGGGTTTGATAAGCAGACAACTTGTCATTGCTCATATCAGAGCCCCAGAAACGCTTACGGCTCAGACGTACAAACCAATTACTTACATTGTTTATAACGAATTCCTGTATCAAACGACCTGCCTTTGTTGGCTCATAATCATTGAAGCAATCATTTACATTCTTTACAAGTGTATTCAATTCCGACAAAATCCAACGGTCAAGTTCCGGACGCTCATTTATTGGCAATTCAGCCTCTTCGTAGGTAAAGCCATCAACATTGGCATACATTGTAAAGAAACTATATGTCTGATACAACTTACCGAAGAATGAACGAACAACTTCCTTTACACCTTCTTCGTTAAAACGAAGGTTATCCCATGGAGCTGAGTTGGTTATCATATACCAACGCAACGGGTCACTACCGTATGCCTCTATTGTATCAAAAGGATCAACCGCATTACCAAGACGCTTCGACATCTTGTCACCATTCTTGTCAAGCACAAGACCGTTTGAGATAACAGTTTTGTAAGCAACGCTGTCGAATACCATTGTAGCAATGGCATGCAATGTATAGAACCAGCCACGTGTCTGATCTACACCCTCTGCAATAAAATCGGCAGGATATACAGTGCGGTTGTCAAGTATTTCTTTATTCTCGAATGGATAATGTATCTGTGCATAAGGCATTGCACCAGAATCGAACCATACATCAATAAGGTCAAGTTCACGTGTCATGACTGCACCTGTAGATGAAACCAACTTAATATCATCAACATAAGGACGGTGCAAATCAATCTTGTCATAATTCTCCTTACTGTAATCTCCGGGAACAAAGCCTCTGTCTTTATAAGGATTGCTCTGCATAACACCAGCTGCAACTGCCTTCTCTATCTCGTCATAAAGTTCCGCAATAGAGCCAATACATTTTGCTTCACCATCTTCACTTGTCCATATAGGAAGTGGAGTTCCCCAGTAACGGCTACGACTCAAGTTCCAGTCATTAAGATTTTCGAGCCACTTGCCAAAACGTCCAGTACCGGTAGATTCCGGTTTCCAAGTGATAGTCTTGTTCAGTTCGCTCATTCTCTCTTTCATCTGCGAAGCTCTTACAAACCAGCTGTCGAGAGGATAATAGAGTACCGGTTTATCAGTACGCCAACAATGAGGATAATTGTGGACATGCTTTTCAATCTTGAATGCCACACCACCCTGCTTCATAACCATACAGAGTGCAACATCAAGAGTTTCAGCCTTAGCTGCTGCAGCATCATCATATTTACCGTCAACAGTATATTGTGGATCATATGCATTCTTGACGTATACACCTGCAAATTTTGAATAGAGTTCAAGATTCACACAATTCTCAACAAAATTCTCATCAAGTTCGTCGATTGCCCAGAATTTACCTGTAAAATCAACCATAGGACGCGTCTCACCTTTCTTATTCACCATGAACAATGAAGGAATACCTGCAGCCTTAGCCACAAATGCGTCATCAGCACCAAATGTCGGTGCAATGTGTACAATACCCGTACCATCCTCTGTTGTAACATAATCACCAGGAATCACACGGAACGCTTCGGCCGAAGCATCTGTAATAGTATCACCCTCCTTAACAACAGGCTTAACCCATGGGAATAGCTGAGCATAATGCATGCCAACCAAATCAGAGCCTTTATATTCAGCAATCACTTTATAAGGAACCACCTTGTCACCGGCTTTGTAATCCTCCAATGGAAGTTCTGCTCCGGCTGGATTAAAATGAAATGCCAACAATGCTTTTGCAAGCACCACTGTTATAGGCTCACCTGTATATCCATTGTATGACTGTACCGCAACATAATCGATTTTAGGACCAACACAAAGAGCTGTATTTGAAGGTAAAGTCCAAGGTGTTGTTGTCCAAGCGAGGAAATATGGAGTACCCCATGCAGTAAGTTCTGGTTTTGGATCAAGAATACGGAACTGTGCAACAGCGGTAGTATCCTTAACATCCCTGTAACAACCAGGCTGGTTAAGCTCATGAGAGCTCAATCCTGTACCGGCAGCCGGAGAATAAGGCTGAATTGTATAACCCTTGTAAAGCAAACCTTTATTGTAAAGTTGCTTTAGAAGCCACCACAAGCTCTCAATATAACTGTTTTCGTATGTAATGTAAGGATTGTTCAAATCAACCCAATAACCCATTTTACGAGTAAGTTCTGTCCACTCGCGGGTATATTTCATAACTTCCTCACGACAATTTCTGTTATAATCATCGACAGAGATTTTCTTACCGATATCTTCCTTAGTGATATTCAGTTTCTTTTCTACGCCCAATTCAACAGGAAGACCATGAGTATCCCAACCGGCCTTACGCTTTACCTGGAATCCCTTCATTGTCTTAAAACGACAGAAAGTATCCTTGATACTACGTGCCATAACGTGGTGAATACCAGGCATACCGTTAGCCGAAGGAGGTCCCTCAAAGAATACAAACGAAGGAGCACCCTCACGTTCTGTCATACTCTTAGAGAACAAGTCGTTCTCATCCCACTCGTTCAATACCTCTTTGTTGATTTGAGGTAGATTCAACTGATTATATACAGGAAATTTCTTTTTCATTTCTATCCAAAACTATAAAGTTGTGCAAAGTTACCCAAAAAAAACGAAAACTAAAAGAATGTAACACACCAATATTACACCAAATACAATGTATTAGAGCCTTTCACTTGAAAATTTTAACAACTTCGCTAAGAATAAATTTTCCGTTCATTATCATTAGAGCAACATCGCCCTTGTTTTCCACAGATGCAACCACCATTTTATATGATACACCTTTCTCCCCGCTCTCTTTTGCAAAGACTCTGGTTTTATTGCCTTTCTTGTCGATGTGCAAAGCGGCCTCATACCCTTGAGGATCGATACTTATTATCTCTTCAAGAAAAGCCTCTTTAACCTCTGTAGAACAATCTTTCAGCGAAAGTATGCTCATATCATCAATCATCTTAAAGAAGTTCTTTTCCTTTCCCCCAACAAAAAGACGTGCAACCTTCATCATGGCATTTGACACAGTAATGACATCGGCCTTATTCTCCACACTATACTTTTCTACAAGTTCATCAAATTGCCGGGCACAAGCCGTATCACACAGCAATAGAACAGCAATTACAAACAATATCATCTTTTTCATATTCCACTATTTACGTGATTCAATAACGTAGGAACGGTTCAACATAATATGATTAACAACAACTTTCACACCGTACTTATCAGCAACATGCCTTGCAATATGCTCCGCACTATATACCGAGCGATGCTGGCCTCCGGTACATCCACAGCACACTTGTATATGTGTAAAACCGCGACGCATGTAGGTTTCAACCATATAATCGACCTGCGAATAGGCATTTTCAAGAAATAAAGCAATGTCACTCTCTTCTTCAAGAAACTTTATCACCGGTTCATCCATTCCCGTCAGCTTCTTATATGGCTCATACCTTCCGGGATTGTGCAATGCACGACAATCAAACACAAAACCTCCTCCGTTACCCGAAGTATCATCCGGAATACCACGCTTATAGGAAAAACTCATTACATCTACTGTCAACTCCTTCAGTTCCTCATAAGCAAAACGTGGCAACGATTTTATCTCATTCACAATTTTCCTTATATAGGCAAATTCCTCTCCCATCTCGTCCAATAATTGAGATAACTGATTCAATGCCGCTGGAATAGTCTCCACAAATGCCTTTTTACGTTCAAAAAGACCACGATAGCCATAGGTACCAAGATTCTGCAATAGTCGGAAAATTCTGAACACTGTAAGCAAACGGAGAAAATCTTTTTTATCAACACTGCGATATTTGCTCAATGACGACAAGTAAGCATCAATCATTTTATCAACCACGCAAGATGGATATTTTGCACGAGTCTGCCCCACAAAAGAGGCCACATCGTAATAGAGAGGACCTCTACGACCACCTTGAAAATCAATAAAGAAAGGCTTACCGTCACACAACATCACATTACGCGACTGAAAATCCCTATAAAGGAATGTATTCTCATTTTCACGAAGCAAGAGCGAAGTCATTTTTTCAAAATCATCTTCAAGAAGACTCTCGTTAAACTCCACACCTACACCTTTCAAAAAACAATATTTGAAATAGTTCAAATCCCACATTACAGTCCGCTCATTGAATTCACTTACAGGATAGCAAAGTGAGAAATCGAAAAACTCGGGGACCTTATACTGAATATCGGGCAACAACGACATTACATTGCACAACAGTGCAACATCATCGGGAGAGAAAGCCCCTGCTTCACGTGATGCTTTTAAAGCCTCATACAATGTTATATTACCCAAATCATTTTGCAGATAACACAAAGAGTCATCAGATACCGCAATTATTTCGGGAGCAGAGACACCGCTTTCCATAAAAACCTTGGAGAGAGCAATAAAAGCACGATTCTCCTCGACCGATATTCCCACTACTCCAATAACAGAAATATCGCCATGAGACAACCGGTAATATGCACGATTAGAACCATCGCCACACATTTTAGTAACAACATCCGGGTTCAGGCCGTATTTTTTTAAAAAGAGTTCTTTTATCCTATCCATTTGACAAACAAGCTTGTTTCATTCAAGATTCGCGAAGATAATACAAGTTGTCAAATATTTAAAATATAAGAGTGTTTTTTATATAAGACAAAACGAGGC
>JAGCJL010000077.1 GCA_017647975.1 Bacteroidaceae bacterium
CGTAGCGGTACGGCTTACAATGAGATAGATTATACCGGCAAAACTTATTGCTACGCCGGCCGCCTTTTGCCACGTAAGCGGTTCCTTCAACACTATTGCCGCGATTATCATCGTGTATATGGGGGATATTGCCGACAGTATGGAGCAATCCATTGGGGTTATATGCGGCAGACCAACAAGAAACGTTATCTGACAGACAAAGAAGCCCAACATTGACGCTGTAAAGATTTTGACATAGTCTTTTCTGTCTACTTTTTCTTTTGAAGAAAATAGCGAAATAAGCCAAAAAAGTGCCCCGGCACCTATAGACCTGAGACTAAATATTGCCAAAGGAGATATAAACTGCCCTGCAGTCAAGTCCTTGCATACGATAATATTGAATCCGAAAATAGCATATGCCACGAAACAAGCCAGATGTCCTGTTATAGTTTGTTTGTTCATCGTATCTTTGATAATAAATTCAGGCTGTACGAGTTTTGTTTCTGCTTGCAAAATAGGAATTTTGCAAGCAGAAAGTATCACGAACTACTCCAGTACCACTACTTCATTCATTACTACATCGGTCTTTGGACGGTCGCCCATTGAGATCTCTACATTCTGTATTGCTTCAACAATCTCCAAACCCTCTTCTACTTCACCGAATACGGTGTATCCGCCATCAAGGAATGGAGTACCACCCTGTGTGGTATAGACATCAACCTGCTCAGGAGTAAAGGCAGGAGCTCCAAGTTCTTTACTCTTTTCCATTGCCATTTTAGCTAATTTATCCTGAAGTTCCATCAAGCCATTACGGTCACGATTGCGGCGAAGATTCATAATCTCTTCGCGACGTTCCATGGCAAGTGAATTAAAGATATTCTGCTCCTGCTGCATCTTCATCTGATGTTCAAGCTGTTTTAGTTCGGCTGCTTTATAAACCTTTCCCCAAACAATATAAAACTGGCTGCCACTACTCTCTTTCGTTGGATTCACCTCATCACCAAGACGTGCGGCACTCAAAGCACCACGCTTGTGAAAAAGTGTCGCAGAGTGTATCTCAGCAGGTATATTATAGCCAGGTCCACCACTTCCTAAATTCTTTCCGGCAGGAGCACCCTTGCTCTCGGGGTCACCACCCTGAATCATAAAATCCTTTATCACACGATGAAATAGAGTTCCGTTGAAGAAACCCTCAGAAGCAAGTTTCAGGAAATTATCTCGGTGAAGAGGAGTCTCGTCATAAAGGCGTACTGTAATGTCGCCCATTGTTGTTGAAATTCTAACTTTTGCCATAATATTTATCAATATTGTTTATTTACAATCATTCCTTGGAAGTACTCCAATCCTTTATTGTTTTTACAAAGTTATCAAAATTTAATCATACATTACATATTTATTATTATCTTTTTACAAAGCATAAATCACATGCAATAGTTTGTCTATGCTGAATTGATGATGTTTTCAATAAATAGCAAAATATTCAAGCAAACTTGATATTATTTTGCAGCGAGTGTGTATCTTTGCACATAAGAAATCACAAATAAATACAATGGAAATTATTTTAGCGATTATTGCAGGATTGACTGCTGGTGCTTTTGTAGGATATGTTGTCGCAAGCAACAAAAGCAGAACACAGCAAAGTACTATTGAAAAACTTCAATGGCAGTTGGAAAATGAAAAGGCTAATGCTGAGCTTGTATCGGCAAACCTACAGAAACAAATAGAAAACACTAAGGCCGACGCTAAGGAACAGATCGATGGTATCAAAGCCGATTGTGACAAACGTATTGCCGAAGTAAAGGCTGACTCGGAGAAACAGGCCGGAGAAATGCTCTCGGCACAAGACAAACGCCATCAAGACGCGTTACAAGCACAACAGGCCCGCTTTGACGAGACTATGGCTAAGGTTACAGCACAGGTAAAGAGTGCCACTGATGATATGCTCAAACAACGTCAGAAGGAGTTTGCAGAGTCAAGTAATACAAATCTTGGACAAATAGTAAACCCTCTGCGTGAGACCATTGAAAAGATGAAGCAGACCATGAGTGACAATACCATTAAGCAGACTGAGCTGAGTACTGAAATGAAGGTGAATCTTGAAAACATGATGAAGCATAGCGAGGCTGCCAAGCAGAGTGCCGACGAGCTGGCACGTGTATTCAAGCATAAAAGCAAGATACAGGGTGACTGGGGTGAGCGTATTCTTGGAGAATTACTGGAGTCACAAGGCCTTACCGAGGGTGTACATTATGAGACACAGAGCGTTATACGTGATGCTGCCGGTAACGTGGTAAGAACAGACACTGGTGGTAACTTGCGTCCCGACGTGATAATGCACATCGATAATAACCGCGAGATTATTATTGACTCAAAGGTTTCTCTTACTGCTTTTATGGACTTTGTAAATGCCGAGGATGATGAAGAGCGTCAGAAATACCTGAAGGCACACATTGAGAGCATACAGAAACATGTCAAAGAATTGTCAAAGAAGGATTATTCATCATACATACAGGCACCAAAGGTTAAGATGGATTATGTAATTATGTTCGTTCCACACACCGGTGCCTTGTGGACTGCATTGAACACGCAACCTGACTTATGGCGTAAGGCAATGGAGATGAATGTGTTCATTGCCGACGAGCAGACTCTTTTTGCTGCACTCAGAATGATTAACCTCACTTGGACTCATATAGCACAAGCCGAGAATCATGAGAAGGTTTACGCACTTGCAAACGAATTGCTTGACCGCGTGGGCAAGTTCATGAAGAGTTATGAGAATATTGGTGAAGCCATAAAGAAAGCCAGCAAGGCATACGAGGAGGGAGAGAAGAAACTCACTCCCGGCGGACAGAGCATTATCCAGACTTGTGCAAAACTTGAAAAGCTCGGTGCTAAACAGAGTAGCAAAAACCCTATTCCACAGATTGAGTCTGTAACAGGAATTGAAGAGGAAGAATAATATTCCGGTAATTATACACAATGACAACAAAAGCGACACCCTTGGATGTCGCTTTTGTTGTCATTGTACTTATTCAGGATTTGCAGCATAATAGGCATTCCATTCTTTCAAGACCTCTTGCCAATCGACGGTCTCACCATCGGCAATTGCTTCGGCCTGATCAACAGCCTTGTCATGCAGTTTCTTTTCGGCATGACGTATCTTCATTGCCTCTATCGTTGCTTCGTCAAGTTCATGGATGCGGCCACGACGCAGACATTCATTAAGGTCGGCCGGACCGAAAGCCTGCCCCTGTATATTAAAATCGGCAATATTAAATTCAAAGACTGTACGCAAAGTATGTCTTATAATCTTTTGCTGTGCACGATTTGCAGCCATCTTACGCCCCAGCAACTTACGAATTACATCTATCTCCTTTTTAGAAAACTTATTTCTTCCCACTTCTGTTACGCTTTATTTATCTGCAAAAATAGTGCAAACAAGTAAAATAGCAAACTGTTTGAGGGTTTTGTATAAGCAATTTTCTTGCCCTCTTAAAACCAATAAGCCTATTATGGTGTTATTTCTTCAAATTAACCTTAAAATTTTTATGTGATGAAAAAGATTGTTCTACTTATGGTAGCTGTAAGCGTACTTTTACTGTCTGCCTGTAATTCATGTAATGGAGAAAAACCTAAAGCGATGATTGTTGAGACCGAAATAGACAGCCTCTATTGGGTAAACGATTCAACTATTGCCGATGCTCAGACATTTATCTTTGAAGGTGTATCACCAATGAGTAATAATAACCTTGCCGATGTAATACTGACCATTGAGACCATAAACCTTAACAATGACGGTACATACACCATTACCACCGATTATATCGACGAGGGTATTGCAACCCAAAACGACAATGGTGATGCCCTTATAATAATGAGCAGTGACAATGACAGCACAATGACTGTTATAGAACTTGTATCAAGCAACAGCTACCCCACCGTAAGTTTTATAATGCAGGAGGACAGTTCTCTTGTAAAGATGGGTAGTGACGGAAAACCGGTCACCAGTAACCCTGCACATAAACTGAATGTAAAGAAATAACAATCCCTATAATTGCGTTTTATCATGAAAAAGTTTTCAATATATTTCTCTGTAGTCGCTTCTGTTATCCTTGCTGCATGTCAGAAAGATCCCGACATAGAGAGACTTGACAACGACTACATTGTCTATACCAATTATGACAGTGGAACCGATTTCCAGAGTATAAATACCTTCCACATCATCGACAGCATACTGATAATAGGCAACGATGAGAAGGCTACATACTGGAACAATGCCAATTCCGAGAATATAATAGCAACATACAGCAGTGAACTGAAAGCTGCGGGTTACACTCCTGTGGCAAGCATCGATTCAGCCGATGTCATACTACAACTCAGTTATGTCAACACCACCTACTACTTCAACATCTATTCGGGTGGGCCATGGTGGAACTATTATCCCGGCTACTGGAATTGGGGCGGTTGGGGCTGGTACTATCCATACTCCTTTACATACAACTACAGCACAGGCTCCATCATTGGCGAGTTGGTAAACACCAATGCACCAACCATAGAGAAGGATAAACTCACCGTAGTATGGAATTCCTACATCTGTGGCCTGCTCAACGGAAACAGCCTTAGCCTCTCACGTACTACCAATGCGATAAAGCAGGCTTTTGTACAGTCACCTTACTTGTTCAAGAAGTAATAACCTTTTAAATATACATTGTATGAAAAGTGTACGTAAATTATCATATATTGTGCTTTTTGCTGTATCAGTACTTATGCCGTCAATAGGTAAAGCACAAATTTCGTTGGACAGTTACTATAATATCGACTGGCAGTTCAACATCCCTGTCGGCAACAAGTTCTCCAATGTGGCAAGCGGTTGGGGTATGAACTTTGAAGGCGGATATTATGTGGCACAGAATGTTGCTGTGGGAGCATTCATAAGTTTCCATTCAAACAATGAATACTTCTCACGTCGCACGTTACATCTAAGCGAAACCCTCTCATTAAACACCGACCAACAACACCAGATGTTTACACTACCCTTTGGTGTTCTTATACGCTACCGTTTCATAGAGAGCGATTTCCAGCCATACGTTGGATTGAAATTGGGTGCATGCTACTCGCAATTCAATGACTATTATTATATATTCATGAAGGGACAGAACAGGTGGGGATTTATCCTCTCGCCCGAGGTTGGTTTCAACTACTACCCCTGGCCAAACAATGTTGGTTTTCACATGGCCATATACTACAACTACGCCACCAACAAGCACGATATAATGACCTATTCCCAAAACGGTCTCAACAACTTCGGCTTTAGAGTTGGTCTGGCATTCTAACAACAAAAAAGAGATATCCTTGCGGACATCTCTTTTTTGTTGCTTAATATAAATTACTTGCCGTCACAGACTGGACGAACAGCGAAAGCAGAATATCGATCATGTGCACTATTATCATAGACTCCTTCCCAAAGATACAAGCAGCAAGCTGCAAAACTGTCACTTGCCAAAGTACTTGACCAATATCCTTGCTCTGTATTTCCAGTTCTTGTAACCGGCAAGAAGATACTGTTACCATTAGGACCGGTAACCCTATAACCGTTCACGCCGTTAAGGGCTGTCCAAGTCCAAGTACACTTTGTTAGTAGCTCATCTTGCTCTGCCCTTGTTGGCATACGCCAATCGTCACCCCATAATACATGGGCAACATCATCTTCCGGCTCAAGAACGGTTTTATTGTCAGCATCACCCAAACCAAAATTTACGTAATACTTAGTAATATTATCATAACTACCATTACACCATTTATAAGTACTCCAATTATAATCATCTTTCTCCTCAATCTCACCCCAGGCATAGTAACCACCATACTCTTCGGGCTTTGAAGCACCGACATTGCAAGTCGCCCATTTAACACCGCTGGGCAAACCAAGGTCAACCGATTCATAAACAGGCTCAG
>JAGCJL010000078.1 GCA_017647975.1 Bacteroidaceae bacterium
AAAGCCTCTTTATAATCCTCTATCTTGAAATTTGCGAATTCCGGTGCACCGTAGGGGGCGTTACTGTCTTTGAGGATGCTGTTCTTCTCCTCATTCGATGTACATGCAAACTGTGTCAGCATAATCGATAATGTAAATAGTGAATAAAAAAATCTTTTCATTTTATAGTAAATTTTTGTCAATATTCTATTTCTTGCGAAGATAGTAAAAAAGATAGCATTCTCAAAACGTAAATTCAGAAACAAATCTTAGGTTTTGTAACTTATGGATAAATTATGTTGTCGGCAATTATGTGTATACAAAAATCTCCCACCAAAGTGGGAGATTTTTGTATATATAATAATGTGAGAAATCAGCAGCTCATTGCACCGCAGCAGTTGATGACCTGTCCGCTGACGTATGCCGACATGTCGCTGGCAAGGAATAGTGCTACGCCTGCAACATCTTCGGGAGTTCCTGCACGACGCAGAGGAATGTTCTTTGCCCACTCGGTACGCATCTCCTCGGGAATAGCCGATGTCATGTCTGTAACAATAAATCCCGGTGCAATACAGTTTACTCTGATACCACGTGGGCCCATCTCTTTGGCTACAGACTTCGCAAGGCCTATCAAACCGGCTTTTGATGCTGAGTAGTTACATTGTCCAGCATTACCGTTCTCTCCCACAACCGACGACATGTTTATAATGCTTCCGCCACGTTGTTTGGCCATTACGGGAACAACGGCACGAGTGAAGTTGAATGCTGATTTCAGGTTGGTGTCTATAACAGCATCCCACTGCTCTTCGGTCATTCTTAGTATAAGGCCGTCTTTGGTTATTCCGGCATTGTTTACAAGAACATCTATTCGACCAAAATCGGCAATAATTTCTTTTACAACATTATCTGTGACCGTAAAATCAGCAGCGTCTGCAGCGTAGCCTTTGCATTTCACGCCCATAGCTTCAATCTCCTTTATCAGTTCTTCGGCATTGCTGTTTATCTGTCGGTATGTAAATGCAATGTTAGCACCGGCCTCGGCGAATTTTATTGCGATAGCACGTCCTATTCCGCGTGTGGCTCCTGTAACAAGAGCGGTTTTTCCTTCAAGTAGTTTCATAATATCAGGTTTTATATCATTGCGAAGATATAAAAAATTTTATAACTTTGCAACGCTGTTGCGAAAAGCCTTTTTTTTGATGGTTTTTGCAGAGCATTTTACATATAACAAAATAAAATTGAATAGAAATGTCTAAGTATTTGGTTGAAGACACACGTAAGGTTACAACACGTCGTTTTATCGAGATGAAATGCAAGGGGGAGAAGATTGCCATGCTTACAGCATACGATTATACAACAGCATCAATTCTTGACAATGCCGGTATCGATGCACTGCTGGTGGGTGACTCGGCATCTAATGTCATGGCAGGTAATGTTACTACATTGCCCATCACTCTCGACCAGATGATTTATCATGCAAAGGGTGTTGTACGTGGTGTCAAACGTGCGTTGGTTGTAGTTGATATGCCTTTTGGTACATATCAGATAAATGCCGATGAGGCTGTTAAGAATGCAATTCGTATAATGAAGGAGACTCATGCCGATGCTCTTAAACTTGAGGGTGGTGAGGAAATTCTTCCTTCGGTACGCAAAATCCTTGATGCAGGTATTCCCATTATGGCTCATCTTGGATTGACTCCACAGAGTATAAATAAGTTCGGTACATACGCTGTACGTGCAAAGGATGAGGCAGAGGCTGAGAAACTTCGTCGTGATGCAAAATTGCTCGAAGAGGCAGGCTGTTTCGCTCTTGTTCTTGAGAAAATCCCTTCATCTCTTGGTGAGCAGGTGGCAAAGGAACTTGAAATTCCTGTTATAGGTATTGGTGCAGGAAGCAATGTCGATGGTCAGATTCTTGTTTATGCCGACATGCTTGGTATGACAGCTGATTTTGCTCCACGTTTCCTACGTCGTTATGCCGACCTGCATACTATAATGACCGATGCAGTAGGCAGTTATGTCAGCGATGTGAAAACTTGCGATTTTCCTAACGAGAAAGAACAGTATTGATATTAGTTGTAATACAAAAAATAAATCCAAGCCGCAGGGCTTGGATTTATTTTTATATATACGTTGCAGGTTTATTAGCAAATGTAGTGTGAACTGATAGATTGGTTGTTAAGCACACAGCTGATAGCCTCGGCAAAACCTTTGGCAATAGAAAGCTGCTTAACCTTAGGACAGCCCTTGCTGTAAGGAATACTGTTGGTAAATACAATCTCGGTCATCTTAGACTCACGTACACGCTCCGAAGCATTACCGGACATGATACAGTGTGAAGCTATGGCACGAACCGATTTTGCACCGTTGTCCATCATTAAGTCAGCAGCCTTAGAGATTGTACCGGCTGTGTCAACAATGTCGTCAACAAGGATTACATTCTTGTCCTTAACCTCACCGATAATCTGCATAGACTCAACAACATTTGCCTTTGCACGTGTCTTGTGACAGAGTACGAGGGGTACACCAAGACATTTTGCGTATGCGCTTGCACGCTTTGAACCACCTACGTCGGGAGTTGCAATTACAAGGTCATCAAGGTTTAAAGAGTTGATATAAGGAATGAATACCATTGAAGCATAAAGGTGGTCAACGGGGATATCAAAGAAACCTTGAATCTGGTCTGCATGAAGGTCCATTGTGATGATGCGGCTTACACCGGCAACGCTCAAGAGGTCAGCTACCAATTTTGCACCAATTGATACACGTGGCTTGTCTTTTCTGTCCTGACGTGCCCAACCGAAATAAGGCATTACAGCTACGATGCTCTTTGCCGATGCACGCTTTGCTGCGTCAACCATAAGCAAAAGCTCCATGAGGTTGTCTGAATTTGGGAATGTTGACTGTACAAGGAATACATTCTTACCGCGGATTGACTCTTCGTAAGAAACGGCAAACTCACCATCGGCAAAATAAGTTGTGTTCATCTGGCCAAGTTTGCAACCGAGTTCTGCACAAATCTCTTCAGCGAGATAACGTGACTTTGTTCCGGCAAATACCATGTAAGGAGTATTGTTCATAATACTTTAGAATTTATTAGTTTGTTATTTTATTGTTCTTTCTTATAGTTTGTCAATGTACTTCTTCAATCTCTTGAAGCGGTTCACAAGTTCGGTGTAGTCGGTAGAACGACATGAGTCAAAGCAATCCCAAATCTGGTCTTCGAGGATAATACCTCCGAAACCGTATGTCGGTAGTCTTTTAATGTTCGCCTCGTCAATGTTTCCGAATGCCCATGTGTGTCTGTTGATCATCTTCTTTCCAAACTCATTCAGGTCTGCACTTTGGTGGAATGTGCGTCCTAACGGACCAAAGCATACGATGTCATATGTCTCACGTAGTTCCTTCAAGTGCATGAGGTTGTTGGCATAACCAACAATTTTGCCTTTCTCGTTTCCCAAAGGTGCGTTTGAACCCAATGGAAACAATGTTCCTGCAAGTTTATATTCCTGCATCAGACGGCTGTTGCAAGAGAATATCTTTTTATGATATTTCTTAGGAATAAGGCTTAAAAGTCGCTCAATGAATTGTGGGTGAGGATATTCCTTATACAAGAACAGATAGTCAAGTCCCTCGTCAAAAAGGCGAGTGATAATCTTGTCCTCTTCAATGAAGAAAGTCGGCTTTGTAGCAACGGCTAATTTCATGTCTTTTATTATTTAAGATAGATATATGTGTTTCGAGTACAAAAGTAATAAATTTTATCGTACCGACATAAATATTATTTAATATTTCGCAACATTTGATTGCGAACATAATAACATTTTTTGTAAATCCCGAATAATATCAGAACAAATTCTCAAATTCTTCTGTTTTCTGTTTGTATCATTAAGAAAATATTTATGGCAAGAGAAAGTATTTTGATATTGAAAAAGAATATTGATGTCCCGGAGTTGCTTGCTCAGCTCAATGCGGCATTAAGTGAAGAATGGCTGGCTTTTTATCAGTATTGGATAGGAGCACAGATTGTAGAAGGTGCTATGCGTTCCGATGTGCAACGCGAATTCAACGAACATGCTCTTGAAGAGTTTGCCCATGCCAAGATGGTGGCCGACAGAATTATACAGCTTGAAGGAACGCCTGTCCTTGATCCGGCTCAATGGGTTGCGTTGGCACGATGCAAGTATGCAGCTCCGTTGAATAGTGATGTTATGAGTGTTCTTAAACAGAATATTGCAGCCGAGCGTTGTGCTATAATACGTTATGAGGAAATCGCAACATTTACCAATAATCTCGATTATACTACATGTGATATAGCCAAGCGTATAATGGCCGAAGAGGAGACGCATGAACAGGACTTGCAGGATTGTCTGCGTGATATTGAGTGGACTATGCAAGCAATGGAATATAAATAACAAATGAGGAAGGATTTCCTTCCTCATTTGTTATTTAGTCAAGATAACGCTTTGTTATTCCGTTGTATTCTTCAATCCTGCGGTCACGTAGGAATGGCCACCATTGACGTACAGTCTCGCTGCGTTTGATGCTTACTTCTACAACTTCGCACTGTTCTTCTTCGCCAAAGTGTGCAAGGAACTCGCCTTGTGGCCCGGCAACGAAACTATGTCCCCAGAATTGTATTCCGTTTGTGGCTCCTGACGGGTCAGGCTCATGTCCGCAACGGTTGACTGCAATTACAGGAATACCGTTGGCAACAGCATGGCCACGCTGTACTGTCTGCCATGCACCGAGCTGACGTTCTTTTTCTTCCTTGGTGTCAGTGCTTTCCCAGCCGATAGCAGTAGGGTATATGAGCATGTCTGCTCCGCGAAGAGCCATGAGGCGTGCTCCCTCGGGATACCACTGATCCCAGCATACCTGAACTCCAAGTACTCCTAATGATGTACGTATTGGACAGAAACCTATGTCGCCTGGAGTAAAATAGAATTTTTCGTAATATGCAGGGTCGTCGGGGATATGCATCTTACGGTATTTTCCGGCCATACTGCCATCGCTGTCAAAAACAACAGCTGTGTTATGGTACAACCCTTTGGCACGTGCCTCGAATAGGGATGTTACCAGCACCACCTTACATTCTGCGGCAACCTTGCTGTAAAACTCTGTCGATGGGCCCGGAATAGGCTCGGCGTATGAAAAATTATCAGTTGATTCTACTTGGCAGAAATAGGGCGAATTGTGCAACTCCTGAAGAATCACCAATTGTGCACCTTTTGCAGCAACATTGCGTATGCAAGTTGCAAGTTTTTCCTTGTTCTTCTCAATGTCTGTACCTATACTCTGTTGGATAATACCTACTTTAATTGTATCCATAATGGTTTGTTGAATTTCTTTGTTAGTTTATCAGCTTCTTGGGTACTGCATTGTCACGCAGTGCAATGAACCGTGTTGCTTGATGAGTGCACGGCAGTCAATACCCACAATCTCGTAGTTCGGGAATGCTTTTGCAAGAACCTCGGCTGCTAGCTTGTCATTTTCGGGCTGTGCGTATGTGGGGTACAATACAGAGCCATTGATGATAAGAAAGTTGGCGTATGTTGCAGGGAGACGTTCACCCTCTTCGTCAAAAATGGGAGCAGGAGGGGGGAGAGGTAACATCCTGTAGGGCTCGCCTTCGGCTGTACGTAGTGTTGCTATCTGTTCTTCCATCGCCTTGAGGTCGGTATATTGCTCATCGTTTGTATCGGTACACTGCATATATACAATGGTGTTGTTGGGTGCCAGACGTGCTATGGTATCTACATGTCCGTCAGTGTCATCTCCAATGAGGTTGCCATGGTCAAGCCAAAGCACACGTTCTACGTGCAGCATCTTTTTCAGACATGCCTCAACCTCATCCTGGTTCATTGGCTGGTTACGGTGAGGTGCCATAAGACATTGGCTTGTTGTAAGCACTGTACCCTTGCCGTCGCTCTCGATAGAACCTCCTTCAAGGACAAAACTTGTACAATCTTCATATTCTCCTTTTACAATGCCGGCATCATATAGCTTGCCGTTAATGGCATTATCAAGCGAAGCCTCAAACTTTCGGCCCCAACCGTTGAAGCAGAAATCGATGTAATGCGGAACATTGTCACCAAGCAATGTAATAAAACCATGATCACGTGCCCATGTGTCGTTAGTATCGCACTTGAACAAAGTGATGTTGCCCATTGTTGCTCTGTTCTCCTTCAACTTATTATATACCTTATTGGTGTCGGGAGTTACAATAAGCAGTCTTTCTCTTGCACTGATAGCTTTGGCCAATTCCACGAAACAAGACTCTACTTCGTCAAGCATATAGTTCCAGTCTGTATTCTCGTGCGGCCATGTCAGTTGCACCATCTCTTGACGGTGCCACTCTGCCGGGAAAAATAGATGACGTTTCTGTGGTTCCATTATACTTTGCGTTTACGGTCGAAGAATGGATTCTTTGAACTTGCACTAACGGGAATACCAATGATGTATTTGCAACCGGGCATCCAACCTAGCTTGCCTGCAGCGTATCCAACAGAGTACATCACGCGAGTGTCAAGACGCAAGTCGGCGGCTGTTGCACAAGCCGAACCTATAGCTATACCTATGTCTATAGTGTTCATTGCACAAGGAACACCTTCGGGACGTTCGCCACATGTTGCTGAACCACAGTATGCACAATTGAGCATCATAGGCTCCTCGCGTGTTGCAATGAGTACAATAGCTTCGGCCGACATTATATTGTCAGCATCACGCATCAATCCTCCGCGACCCATATTCTCACCAATCTTATGCAATGTCTCGCTCAAAGTAGTGATATCCTCGTCGGTTACAAGTGCAACTTCTATGAGGTCAACTCCTTTTGCCTTAGGTGCAGTGCGTGCTGCAGTCATCATCTGTTTTGCACACTCTATCACGTGTTCGTGACGAACATCTCTCTCGTTATAAATCATAGTCAAAAATCAATTTTATCTTATTTCTGCGAAGATACACATTATTTTAATAAATGGGATATATGTTGAAATAAAAATTTGGATATATAATATCACACTTGTCATTCTTATGTAGTCAGCAAGCAAGATGATTCAATATAATTCATCACAAAAGGAATGTCGTTTCCTATTGGGCAATGACAAAATTTGTAATATAAATAGAGTGTATAACTGATGACTATATGTAAACATTCTTTAACACAGTGTGTTGTGAAAAAAGTTCTTTCGTTATAATGATTTATGTGAAAATTATCTAAATTTGCGACTTTCGTTAACATTACGATTTTGAAATCCTAAATATAAATAATTATGAAAAGATTTTTTCTCTCGTTGTCAATGCTTTTTATTGTATTGGTAACATTTGGCCAGTCGGTCCTTCCTATAGACCCGGAAGTCAGGGTGGGTAAACTTGAAAACGGCCTTACTTATTACATTCGTCATAATGACAAGCCTGCACAGCGTGCAGAATTTTATTTGGCAACAAATGTCGGTGCTTTTCAGGAAGAGGATGATCAGGACGGTCTGGCTCACTTCCTTGAGCATATGTGTTTTAACGGAACAAAGAATTTTCCTGATAAGAAACTTCTTGAGTACTTGCAGAGTATTGGTGCAAACTTTGGTCGCAATATCAACGCTTCGACAGGTTTTGAGCAGACACAGTACATGTTGAACAATATTCCTATCATTCGTGAGGGTATCATCGACTCTTGCTTGTTGGTGCTGCACGACTATGCTCATTATGTGACATGTGATCCCAAGGAGATTGATGCCGAACGTGGTGTAATTCTTGAAGAACGTCGCTCACGTCGCGATGCCGACTGGAGATTGTTCGAGAGCTCATTGCCTTATTACTATGGTGATACACACATGGCACGCCGCACACTTATCGGTGGCGAAGAGCAATTGAAGACTTTCAAGCCCGAAAGTCTTGTAAACTTCTACCGCAAATGGTATCATCCCGATATGCAGGCGGTGGTTGTAGTGGGTGACTTTGACGTTGATATGATGGAGCAGAAGATAAAGAATACCTTTGCTTCTATTCCAGCACCCGAAGTCCCAACTGTGAAACCTATCACACCTATACCCGGAAACGCAGAGCCAGTTGTGGGTATATTGACTGATCCAGAGGCTACAACATCGGCTATTGAGATGTTGTGGCGTGGTGATGCAATGCCAAAAGAGATGGCTTCTACTGATGTCGCATTTATGATGGATATTATAAAAAGAATAATAAGCATCGTGTTCAGCGAGCGTATGGAAGCTATCACTGCATCGGCTAATGCACCTTTCCTTAATGCTTATTTGGGCATAAGCCCTGTATGCGAGGGTTGCGAGGCTGTTCAGGCACAAGTGTCGTTCAAGGACGGTGATTATAAGAATGCATTGAAGGCTTTTTATACCGAGGTTGAGAAAATTAAGCGTTATGGTATTACTGTAGGTGAGTTTGAACGTGCAAAACTTGAACTTGTGAGCCGTGCCGAAAAAGCAGTAGAGGCAGCTCCAAGCCGTGAAAATGCTGAATTCGTGTGGCCAATTCTTGGTAACTTCTTTGAGAACAAATACCTTCTTACCCCCGAGATGAATTTGCAGTTCACACAGGCCATTTGCGGTCAGTTGCAGGCGGCAATGTTCCAGCAGATAATGGCTCAGGTGATAACAGATGAGAACTTTGTTGTTCTTTATAAGGCTCCCGAGCGTGAAGGTCTTGCTCATCCCACACAGGAGGAATTGCTCGCTGTGATAAACGAGGTTAAAGCCGGTGAGGTTGAAGCTCCTGTAGAGGAGGGGGCCAGCGAGCCGCTCATGAACGCTGATGCTGTCAAGAATGGTAAGATAAAGAAAGAGAAAGCCGGTGCTTACGGCTCTACCGTTTGGACATTGAGCAACGGTGTGAATGTAGTTTATCTGCCAACAAAGCACAAGAACGACGAGGTGATAATAAAACTTGTTATGCAGGGTGGTCGTTCATTGATTGAAACAGCTGAACTTCCCTCGTTTGAGGATAATATCTGGATGCTTTACCAGAACAACCGCGGTTTGTCAAAATTCTCAGGTGTGGAACTTAAGAAGATGCTTACAGGAAAGAATGTTCACTGTTCGTTGAATATAGGTGCAACACAACATGGTGTAAATGTTTTGACAACTCCTAAAGATATTGAAACTGCAATGCAGTTGCTCTATTTGAATATAACAGCACCACGTTACAACGATGACGAGTTCCAAACAGGTTTGACCCAGATAAAGGCAATTCTTCCTAATCTTGAGAACCAGCCTACAATGAAGATGCAAAAGTATGTTATGGAGACTGTTTATGGAAACCATGAGCGTCGTCAGGTACTGAATGGTGAGATGGTTGAGAAGGCGAATATTGCTGATGTAGAAAAGGCTTCACAGCGTTTGTTTGGCAATGTAGCGGGTGCAACTGTTTATGTTGTGGGTAATGTAGATGCTGAGACTCTTAAACCTCTTGTGGAGAAATATATCGCTTCGCTTCCTGCTGGAAAGAAAGGTGCCAAGGTTGTCGATCACAACGAGTATGTTGTTAAAGGCGAGATTACAAAAGATTGCCCAGTTGCAATGGAGACTCCTCTTAGCACTGTGATACAGGTCTATTCCGCTGATATGCCTTACAGTTTGCAGGACGAGGTGTTGCTAGATGCAGCAGTTGGTTATCTTGAAATTCTTTATACCGAGACTTTGCGTGAGGGTGAGGGTGGTACTTATGGTGTCGGCGTTGCTTCAAACTTCTCTCGCGAGCTTAAAGAAACAGCTATGCTTCAGGTGGTGTTCCAGACTAATCCCGAGAGTGCAAAGAAACTTTCAGACCTTGCTGTCAGCGGTATGCAGAAACTCATTGCAGAGGGTGTTCCAGCCGACAAACTTGAAATGGTTGTTCTGAACTTGAAGAAGAATATTCCGCAAGACAGAATTAGTAATAACTATTGGTATAATTGCTTGAAAAACAATATGCAGTACGGCGAGGATTACGATGCAGAGTATGAGGCTGCGGTAAATACTATCACTTCCGATGCTATTGTTGCTGTTGTCAAGAAACTTGTAGAGCAGGGTAACTTCATACAGTTGACACTTTCTCCGGAGAAATAAACAGATAACTCCTTTCTAATAGAATAGCCGCATCTTGATAAGATGCGGCTATTCTATATTCGGCGTTTCTCAAATATTGTAACAAACGAGCGAGAAACACGAAGTTTACTTCGGTGTTTTTCCCAGCACACGCAGAAAGGGACATATAGAGTAAATGAGCAGATAAAAAATGATTTTTTCAGAGATTTTAGATCTCTTTTTAGATTTTTCCGGAGATATTGCGTAACTTTGTCGTAATTGTAGGGCGTAGGCTCTCGCTTCGTTTTTTTTATGGAATATACATCATATCTGTTTAAGAAAGTCCCCAAATATCTGCTCGAAAAGAGAAACCAGATAATAATGGTTCTCTTTGTCTCTATTTTTGCCATTGTTTTTGTAAATATTTACAAGCCTTTCGGCTCGGGTAAGTGGGTTGGTGTAAATGGTATTACCGATACGTTGTATCTTGGCTGGTCTATAGTGCTGGTCTTTATAGGTATGCTTGTAGTGGCTGTGAGCCGAATAATAATGTATCGACATTCGCAGAATACAGATAATAACATTACAATTCTGAAATACAGTATCTGGGTGTTTGTGGAACTGTTGTTGCTTTCAGCTGCATTTACCATATTGGCTCTTATTGTTGGTACCCGTTTTAATCTGAGTGAGTATGACCCCTTGGAGATATACAAGAATGCCATGCAAAACACTGTGTTCATCATTGGTATTCCCTATTTTATCTGTATACTCTCATACTCTTATCAAGATCGTTCGGCAAAACTTAAGGAATTGATGAATGAGAATATCGGTTTCAAGTCGGGCAATCTAATATCTATCAGGGATTCACGTGGCGTGTTGCAGTTGTCGGTGGCAAAGGAGAATTTTCTATATATAGAATCGGCCGACAACTATATCTGTATATGGTATCAGAAAAATGAGATGCTTAAAAAGCAGCTTATGCGAATAACAATGAAGGAGATTAGCGAACAACTTGCCGACACGAATATCGTGCGTTGTCATCGTTCGTACATGATAAACCTTGATCTTGTAAAGGTGATGCGTCGCGAGAAGGAGAATCTTTTCCTTGAACTTGGCGTTCCGGGGGTAAAGGAAATACCCATATCAAAGACTTATGGCGAGAATGTTCTTCGTCGTCTTGTTCCGTTGTCATAAACTTTAAAATCTATAATACTGTGAAAAAGATTGCAATACTGGCCTCGGGCAGTGGCTCTAATGCAGAGAACATTGCCAAATATTTTGAAGGCTCTGATTATGCTCAGGTTTCATTTATCATTGCCAATAACCCCAATGCTTTTGTTCTTGAACGTGCGAAGCGTCTTGGCATAGAGTCGGCTGTGGTTACAAAGAGTGAATTCATGCAGGCCGACAGCGTTGTGGCGATGTTAAAAGAGCGTGATATTGATTTTGTTGTTCTCGCAGGCTTTCTTTTGCTTGTTCCTTCAAAGCTTATTCAGGCTTATCCAGGAAGGATTGTCAATATACATCCGGCATTGCTTCCAAAACATGGTGGTAAGGGTATGTATGGCGATAATGTACATAAGGCTGTCGTGAGGTGTGGTGATACCGAGAGTGGTATTACAATACATCTAATCGATGAACAGTACGACAAGGGTACAATTTTCTTCCAAGCAAAATGTCCTGTATTGCCGACAGATACCTACGAAGATGTGGCAACTAAGGTTCATGCACTTGAATATGAGCATTTTCCAAGAGTGATTGATGAGATTCTGCACACGCTCGATTAGAATTGTCGGTTAAGAAACCTGTTATGATGTAAATACAGGCAGGGTGATCTATTAAGGGCAGAGAGATGCTGTATCACCTCATTTATTTTATCTTTGAGGGTAGTGGATATATTGAGATTGCTAATTTCGGGGGGATGATTCTTGAATAAATAAAGTATAATCATATAGGTGTAAATTAAAATTTACATCGGTATAAAAACATAGAATAGAGTATGAAAAAAACGTTTTATATGCTACAAATCATTGTGCTGATGATGTTGACAGTTGTAGCTTGTACCTCTGACGAAAACGATATACTTCCTCCGGGCAACGATCCTGAAAAAGGTTACGAGATAACGAGTGATATGCAGTACCCAATGAGTCTTTTCCTTGCCAACATTCCTCAAGAGTATGCAGCCTTTAAGGAACCTTTGGAAGGGGCATTTACTATGAGAGAAAGTGCTTTGGAGCAGGTTCTGGGTGCCGATATCCAAATAGGATTCCGCAAGGTGTCATATAAATATTCCAGCACTGATGTGAAGGGCGAGCCTATCACTCTCTCGGCGGCAGCCTTTTGGTTAGGATACTTCGTGGGAGGCGTGTGGAACGATATCCAGCCCGAAAACATCTGCCTCATGGAGCACTATACCATCACTAGTGATGCAGAGGCTCCTACCAACACTTTTGCTCTGGAGATGTTCATAACAGGCAACACGCTCACCATTATGCCTGACTATATCGGTTATGGTGTTACCCGGGAATTGCCTCACCCATATCTTCACCACGACGTATGTGCCATTAACTCCATCGATGCTTTGACATCGGGTTATGACCTCTTTGATGACAATGGAGTGTGTGGCATAGCTGATGGCTGGAAGCTATATCTTGCTGGTGCGTCACAAGGTGCAGCCAATGCTATTGCAGTACATAAGTATATGGACACACATATCGAGCTTGCTGCTAAATGGAATTTTGCATCATCGAACTGCTCTTCAGGTCCTTACAGCCCTGTAGTTACTATCGATAAGTACCTTGCCGACGGCAAGGTGGCTTACCCTGTAGTGTTTCCCTTGGTGATGAAGACAATGTTCAATGCCTACCCAGAGATTATGAGCGGCTTCACCGAGGAGATGGCCTACGCACAGAACTACCTTGCAGCCAAGGCTGAGATTGAAGAAATGATTGCCAGCAAGGAGTATAATACGGCTGCTATCAATCAGGTATTCATCGATAAGGTGAGAAAGACTGTAGATGACAACCTTGCCAACGATGAGATATACCTCACTGATATCCTCAGCCCCGAAATGCTTGATAAGGAGTCTCCCATTTGCAAAGCATTCTATCGTTGTCTGGAGAAGAACGACCTTACCAAGGGCTGGACACCAAAACACCCAATGAAACTTCACTATTCTCCGTTAGATGCGGTGGTTCCCCAGGAGAACAGCCATGCTGTTCTTGAAGTCTTTGGAACCGATATGGTTACATTGCAAGAGTCAGCACTTCCTGTTGACCACGCTACTACATGCAGTCTTTGGATGGTAGAACTTTTTAGTACAGGGTTCTGATATAAGCCTTGTGATGACAATAGGTGCGAAGTAATACGGAGAGATAATCTCATAATTAAATTTGGTACGTGAAGGGAACGATATAGTCCCTTCACGTACCAAATTCTTTTATATATCTTGCATCTGTAAAAAGATGCTTGGTTTCAATGCCTTGTTTTTAAAAGATTTCTCTCTCTCTTTATACACTATTTAATTACGACCTTTATGTTTTTTGTGAAAAGGAATAGTGATAATCAATTAGTTAAAAGCAAAAAGCATTGTCCGAGCTTTTGTTCACTCGATTTGTTTCTTATTATTTCAAATTTTCCTTGAAGAATTCTGCAATTCGTTCAAACAAGTGGAAACGTGTGTTGTTTCCGTAATATATACTGTGATTACTGTCGGTGTATAGTGCTGTCTCGAATTTCTTGTTAGCCTGTGTCAATGCATGTATGTAACGTATCATGTTACGCAAGTGAACATTGTCATCGGCAGTACCGTGTACCAATAGTAGGTGACCGTTGAGCTTGTTGGCATTAACTATTGCTGAACCGGTGTCGTAACCCTCCTTGTTTTCTTTTGGAGTACGCATATAACGCTCTGTATATACAGTATCATAGAAACGCCAGTCTGTTGGTGCTGCAACAGCTACACCGGCCTTGAATACAGCATCGTTCTGACTCATAGACATGATGGTGTTGTAACCGCCGAAGCTCCAACCCCAAATTCCTATGTTGTCTTTATCGACGTAGGGGAGTGTTCCAAGATATTTGGCTGTCTCAACCTGATCGCCTGGCTCGTACTGTCCTATCTTTAGATAAGTACACTTGCCGAACTCTGTACCGCGACCGCCTGTACCGCGACCATCTACGCAAACCATGATGAATCCTTCGCCCGCCATGTAGCTCTCGAACATCGCGTTACCGTAGTTACCCATGTACCAGTTGTCTTTAACCTGCTGTGAGTAGGGACCGCTGTATTGGAACATGACAACAGGGTATTTTTTCTCTGCGTTGAAATCGTGTGGCTTTACCATCCAGCCGTTGAGCTCAACACCGTCACTTGTCTTGAAGGTAAAGAATTCCTTTGTTGGCATGTCAAACTCAGCCAATCTCTCCTTTAGACTACTATTGTCGATAAGGGTCTTTATTACTACGCCTTTATTGTTGTTTGTTGTAACAACATGTGGGGTATTGATGTTTGAGAATGTATTTATAAAGTATTTCATGCCGTTGCTGAATACAGCCTTGTTTGTTCCCTCTCCCTGTGTGAGTTTTGTCTTTACACCTTTGGCGTTTACTTTATATACAGCCTCACGTAATGGACTTCCTTCGTTGCTTGAATAGTAGAACTCATTTTTCTTGCTGTCCCAGCCGTAGAAATTCATTACCTCGAACTCTCCTTTTGTTATTGGGCGTACAAGGTCTCCGTTAAGGGTGTATAGGTATAAGTGATTGTAGCCGCTACGTTCGCTATGCAAAACAAAATGTTTCTCAAAGAATTCAATTCCGGCATATACATGCTCGTTAAGATATGTATCGCTTTCTTCGCGAAGAATGGTTTTGCTTACCCCTGAAAGTGGGTTTACCGCTTGTATCTCCATTATGCTCTGGTGGCGGTTGAGAGTGAGTACTGCAAGCATTTCGGGGTTCTGTGTAAACTTGATACGTGGGATGTATCCCTCCTCGGGGATGTTTACGTCAAGTTTGCGTGTAACCTTAGTCTTGATGTCAAATGAATGTACCGAAATCTTTGAGTTGTCGGCACCTGCAACGGGATATTTGAAGCTGTATGGCTTGCAGAAATCATCGTACATATTGGTGCTGCTGCCTGTAGTGTACATAGGCATGTCGTACATCATTACATTACTCTCGTCATATTTGATATATGCGATAACTCTACTGTCTGCACTGAAATCGTATGAGCAGTTGTTCATGAACTCCTCTTCGTTCACCCAGTCGGGAATACCGTTGATTATTTTGCCATATTCACCATCGGTAGTTACCTGTGACTCTGAGTTGTTGAACATGAGCTTTACAAGATGTATATTGTTGTCGCGTACGAAAGCAATCATCTTGCCGTCTGGAGAGAACTTTGGAACTTGCTGTGCTCCATTTGCCGACAATGGTTCTACTTTGTTGTTGTTACGGTTGTAGATGTAGTGCTCTGCTGTGAATGAGTTGCGGTAAATGGCTTTTGTTTTTGTCTGCAAAAGAATCAGTGATTCGTCGGGAGAGAATTGGTATCCGTCAATTCTCTTTTGGTTGAAATCACGTGCAGTAGCAGCGTCGAAGAGTGTGTCAACAATCTCACCGTTCTTGAACGAACCTTTTAGAATCATGCTGCGGTCATCGCTCATACGTGCAAAATGTTCGCCGTCAGCCATTGGTTTAATGGCTGCATAAGTCTGTGGCCAGTATCCACCGTACATGACATCATGCAGGGTAACATTCTTCTCTGCAAACGACAATGTAGTAAAGCACATTGCCATAAGTAATAAAAATGACTTTCTCATAATGTAATTTTATTTTGATTTGTATAATTTCTCTTATCTATCATCTATTCTTTGTACCACGATGCGTACATTATATAATCCTCGGCAATGCGTTCCACAATATCTTTCTGTTGCTCCTTGCTTACCTCTTTAATCTTCTTTGCCGGAACTCCTGCGTAAATATATCCGCCCTCAACACGCATGCCTGATGTGACGAGAGCATTTGCTGCAACAATGGCACCGCTTTCCACTACGGCATTGTCAAGAACCGTTGCTCCCATGCCTATTAGACAATTATTCTCAATGATAGCACCATGTATTGTGGCATTGTGACCAATGGATACATTATCACCTATAACAGTCTTTGAACGCTTGTACAGGGTGTGTACAACAGCACCGTCTTGTATGTTTACATTGTTGCCTATAGTTATGCTGTTTACATCACCACGAAGAACTGTTCCATACCAGATAGAACAGTTGTCACCCATGGTAACGTCGCCGATGATAGCGGCTGTTTCAGCAAGGAAACAATTATCGCCTATTTGCGGTGTGTGTCCTAAAATCTCTCTTATAATGGCCATATCACTCTTTGTTTACGGTATTGTTTTCCCTATTCTTTTTCTTGGGACGATAATGTCTGCGATTTTTTTGCTTTTTCTCAGCAGGCTTACCCTCTTTGTTGTTTTGCGGTTCCTTTTTTTCTTTATGTTCGCCGTTCTTCTTCCTACGATATTTGTTGTTGCCGCCTTTATAATTTTTTCTATCTCCTTTTTTCTCTTTCTTGCTTTTAGGCTCATATTGGGGTGCCTCTCCCAGTTCCTCAGGGATTTCAAGTTTGGGAATATCTTGTTCAATAAAGTCCTCAATGCGTTTGAAATATTCCTGATCATCGACCGAAACAAATGTTATGGCACGTCCTTTGGCACCGGCACGTGCTGTACGTCCTATGCGGTGGATATAATCATCGCAATCACGTGGAACATCGTAGTTGATTACAATACGAATATCATCAATGTCAATTCCTCGTGCAAGAATGTCGGTGGCTATAATCATGTCAATCTTGCGACTCTTGTAGCGGAACATGATTTCGTCACGTTCGCTTTGGCTAAGGTCGCTGTGCATTTCGCCAACATTGAAGCCTTGTTTCTTCATCATTAGTGAAATCTCTTTTACTTTGCTCTTACGAGATGTAAAAAGAATTGTTCTTTCACTACTTTCGTTTTTGAATATTTCCCTGATGATACCGGGCTTTTGTCCCTCATGGCATATGTATGCCTGTTGTGTTATTCCTTCTGCTGGCTTTGCAAGTGCCAATGTTATCTGTAGCGGGTTGGTGAGAATGTTCTCAGCTAAACGACGTATCTCTGTAGGCATTGTTGCGGAGAAGAGCATAGTCTGTCTCTCCTTTGGAAGCATCTTCGCAATGGTCATGATGTCGTTGTAGAAACCCATGTCGAGCATTCTGTCGGCTTCGTCAAGTATAAAGAATGATACTTTTGAAAGGTCAATGTTACCAAGGTTTATATGGCTTATGAGTCTGCCCGGTGTTGCAACAATAATATCTGCACCTTTTGCCATGCCACGAAGTTCCTGTTCGTAGCGTTGTCCGTCGTTGCCTCCATATACGGCAACTCCTGAGACCGGCATGAAATATGTGAATCCTTCGAGTTGACGATCTATTTGCTGTGCAAGTTCTCTTGTAGGTGCCATTATTACGCAGTTTATGGCATCTTCGGGATATCCTCCTCGGCATAGCTTGTTCAAAACAGGCAACAAGTAGGCTGCTGTCTTTCCTGTTCCGGTCTGTGCCACACCAATGATGTCACGTCCGTCGAGTAAAGGCTGTATTGTCTGTTCTTGAATAGGGGTACACTCTTCAAACCTCATGGCATCGAGTGCATCCAATATCTCGTCTTCAAAATCAAAATCGGTAAAATACATATTCTATCTTGGTGCTTTTCGGTATAAATATATTGCTAATATTGCAAACATTATGTTTGGAAGCCATACAGCTAATGCTACAGGCATGTGTTCGGCAAAAGCCGATGAAATTGTCTGGAATAAAATGTATGAAAAACTTAATGCCAGTCCAATTCCCAACGAAAGTCCCATACCTCCCTTTCTTTTTCTTGATGAGAGTGAGGCTCCAATGATTGTCATAATGAATGCAGCAAAGGACATTGCTATACGTTTGTGGTACTCAATCTCAAAGCGTCTGATATTTGCAAGGCCTCGTGCCTGCTGTTTGTCAATGTAAACACTAAGTTCAGGGCTTGTCATTGTCTCCTCCTCGCCTTCAGAAATAAGGAAATCACTGGGCTCAAAAGGTAGAACTGTATCCAACGCCTCCTTGCGGCTTTCGCGAATCTCCTCCTTGTCGTCTTTTAGTTCGCGTATGAGCCAACGGCGGGCTGTCCATGTGTAAGGCTTGTCGGGGTTGTATGTAATGGTTGCCGATTCCATGTGCGAAACAAGTTTCTTATCTTCGAAACGGTCGAGCATGAAACGCCATCCCATGTTGTTCCGGCTTTCAAAACGTTCCATGAAAGCAATGGTGTTTTCATCAATCTTCAACTGTATATTGCTTCCCGATTCAACCTTCTTGCTACGGTTATGCTCTTGCTCAAAAGCCAGTCGTGTCTCATTACCAACAGGAATGATATAAGCTCCGAGTACGTATGTCATTATGGCTATCAGTGTAGCCGAGATGACATATGGCTTCATCAATCTTCTGAAACTTACTCCTGATGCCAAAATTGCGATAATCTCGGAGTTTTCAGCCAGTTTTGAGGTAAAATAGATGACCGATATAAAGACGAATAGGGCACTGAATGTGTTTGCGTAATAAGGAGCAAGGTTGACATAATAGTCGAAGATGATTTCGCTCATCTTGGCATTTGAGGTGACGAATTTGTCAATGTTTTCATTGTAATCAAATACAACGATGACAATAATGATAAGTGCCAACATAAAGAAGTATGTTCCCAAAAACTTTTTTATGATGTACCAGTCCAACTTATTCATTTTAAAATATTTGAGCCACCTCATTCTCATTCAGTTTTTTATAAACGTCGTGTAACCTCCTGGAGCATGTTTTTCTTCCATGTCGCGTAATCGTCCATCAATATATGTTTGCGTGCCTCTTGTGTGAGCCAAACGTAAAATGCCAGATTGTGTATTGATGCAATTTCAAGTGCCAACAGTTCTTGTGCAACAAAAAGATGTCGTAGATAAGCCTTGCTGTAAAGGGTGTCGACAAATGATGCTCCCTCTTCTTCTATTGGCGAGAAATCATATTTCCATTTTTCGTTACGCATGTTCATTATACCATGTTTTGTGAACAGCATGGCGTTGCGTCCGTTGCGTGTAGGCATAACACAGTCGAACATGTCCACTCCACGTTCTATGGCTTCGAGTATGTTTGCCGGTGTTCCGACTCCCATGAGGTAACGTGGTTTGTCGGTTGGGAGTATTTCATTTACAACCTCAATCATCTCATACATCTTTTCAGCTGGTTCACCTACAGCTAATCCGCCAATAGCGTTTCCTGCAGCACCTTTTGATGCAATGAATTCAGCCGATACTTTTCTCAAGTCGGGATATACGCAACCCTGTACAATTGGGAACAATTGTTGCTCGTAACCATATTTGGCATCGGTTTCAGCAAGTCTGTTGATACATCTGTCAAGCCAACGGTGTGTTCTTTCCATTGATTTCTTAGCATAGTTGTAGTCTGCTGTTCCGGGTGTACATTCGTCAAATGCCATGATAATGTCGGCACCAATGCTACGCTCAATATCCATTACGCTCTCGGGCGAAAAGAAATGTTTTGAACCATCTATGTGAGAACGGAACTCAACTCCTTCTTCGCTCATTTTACGTATGTCTTTCAACGAAAAAACCTGAAAGCCACCGCTGTCGGTTAGGATAGGGCGGTCCCAAGAGTTGAACTTGTGAAGTCCGCCGGCTTTTTCAAGAACATCAAGTCCCGGACGAAGGTATAAATGATAGGTGTTTCCCAAGATAATCTGTGCCTTGATATCCTCTTTAAGACTTGGAATCTGTACACCTTTTACCGAGCCAACAGTTCCCACAGGCATAAAAATAGGTGTCATTATATCGCCATGGTCTGTTGATAAGATACCAGCACGAGCCTTACTGCCACTATCTGTATGTAATAATTTGAAATTCACGTTTTAATCCTTAAAGTTTATTGGGTTTTTAACTTGTTCTTTCAAGAGTGCTATCTCAAAAACATCTTTTACCTCGTTGACATAGTGGAATGTGAGTCCTTTGAGATAAATCTCGGGTATAGCCTCGATATTACGTCTGTTCTCTTCACAAATGATTATCTCATTTATTCCGGCACGTTTTGCTGCAAGGATTTTTTCTTTTATACCACCAACAGGCAAAACTTTACCGCGTAGAGTTATTTCTCCTGTCATGGCCAAGTTGGGCTTAACCTTTCTTTGTGTAAATGCCGAAGCAAGTGCTGTGGCCATTGTTATGCCAGCCGAAGGACCGTCTTTGGGAATTGCTCCCTCGGGGACATGAAGGTGAACATTCCATTTGTCAAAAATATCATGTGGGATATTCAAAATATCAGCATGTGATTTAATGTATTCAAGAGCAAGCAGAGCCGACTCTTTCATTACATCGCCAAGATTACCGGTGAGTGTCAATTTCTCGCCTTTACCACGGCTTAGGCTTGTTTCTATGAAAAGGATTTCGCCACCAACAGCGGTCCAGGCAAGTCCTGTGACCACACCCGCAAAATTATTGCCTTGATATTTGTCGCGTGAGAATTCCTTGACACCAAGCAACTCTTTTAGATGTGCCGGTTTGATATTTGTCGTTTCAATAGAGCCAGATATCGATTTCTGGAATGCAAGGCGACGGCAAATCTTACCAATCTTCTTTTCAAGAGTTCTGACTCCCGATTCACGGGTGTAGTTCTCTATAATCTCTTCTATAGCTTGTTTGCTGAATTTTATATTTTCATCGGTAATACCGTTTGCCTCTTTCTCTTTTGGTACAAGATGACGTTTGGCAATTTCTATTTTTTCTTCGGTGAGATAACCGCTAACCTCTATCAACTCCATGCGGTCGAGTAGTGGTGCAGGGATAGTTGAAAGGCTGTTGGCAGTTGCAATGAACATTACTTTTGAGAGGTCGTAATCGACATCAAGGAAATTATCGTGGAATGCAATGTTCTGCTCCGGATCAAGAACTTCCAATAGTGCCGATGAAGGATCGCCGTGTGTTGACATTTGTCCAATCTTGTCAATCTCATCGAGTATGAATACAGGATTGTCTGTTCCTGCTTTTGTGAGATTTTTAAGGATGCGTCCCGGCATGGCACCTATGTATGTCTTGCGGTGTCCTCTTATCTCTGATTCATCATGAATACCGCCCAATGACATACGTACATATTTGCGTTTCATAGCGGCTGCTATGGATTTACCCAACGATGTCTTACCAACTCCCGGAGGGCCATAAAGACATATAATGGGTGACTTTAAGTCGCCACGCATCTTGATAACTGCGAGGTGCTCAAGTATTCTCTCTTTAACTTTGTCAAGACCATAATGGTCGTGATCGAGAACTTTGCGTGCATGTGCTATATCAAGATTGTCTTTTGTAACCTCACCCCATGGCAGGTTTACAAACATCTGCAGATAGTTGAGCTGTACATGGTAGTCGGGTGACTGAGGGTTGATTCTGCTAAGTTTCAAAAGTTCTCTGTTGAATATATCATCAATCTCTTTTGACCATAATTTCTTCTCGGCCTTTTCGCTCAGTTCTTTTGTGTCCTGATCTTGCACGTTGCCACCATTCAATTCTTCTTGAATATTTTTCATCTGCTGTTGCAGGAAATATTCGCGTTGCTGCTGGTCAATCTCGTGGTGTGTCTTGTTACGAATTGAGTCATATATGTTTGCAAGCTCTATGTCGCGGTCTAAGAAATTTAGAAGTTTAAAACCGCGTTGCTTTATACTTGTCTCATTAAAAAGAGCAAGTCTGTCTTCATGGGTAAACTTGATGTTTGCACACAAGAAGTTGATTAGGGCAGAACTGTTTGATATGTTGTTGAGGGCAAAAATAGCTTCGGGCTGTGTTTCGTTGATGTTAAAAACTTTAGCTCCTTTTTCCTTGCAAATTTTTGCAAGTACTTTCATCTCCTTTTCGTTTTTCTCCTCAATATCCTCATAATTTTCAACCTTACCAATGAGGTATGGGGTACGTGCAGTAATCTCTGTGAGTTTTATTTTTTGGAAACCTTGCAAGACTACTGTCGTTGAATTGTCGGGCATCTCGAAGATGCGTAAAATTTTTGCCACAGTTCCAACATTGTAAAGGTCGTTCATGTCGGGGTGCTCTGTTCTGTGATCTTTCTGACAGAAAACACCCATGCAACCTTTTGATTTCTCCAGGTTCCTGATAAGACGCAACGATGCTGCTCTACCAATAGATACAGGAAGTACGGTTGTTGGGAATAGTAACATATTACGTAACGGCAATATAGGTAACTCCTCTCCGAATTTTGTTCTTGGACTTAAAGCTTCCGGCTCTTCGTTGTATTCGGTTATAAGTGCCAGCCTGTTATCCTTTAAATTATCATCATCCATTGTTGCCATGGTATTTCTATTTAATTATTTATTCTTTATGCTTTTTACAATTAGACGCGAAGATACGTTTTTTTGGCAATATGAGAAAGTTTTTATTATTAAATAATATTATAATAATTGTAATTTGTGGATTTGTGTAAATAGTTAATAAAATAAAAATGCAATAGGAGTTGTGTTTTTAGTCGCTATTTTGTTATATCTTCGCATAGGATTTTAAATGCTGATTTCAAGTGGATACCAAACAGAGCATATTGTTCCTTATTAACCCTAAATCGGGAGTTCTTAGTAAAAAGAATCTTCCGAGGCTTATAGAGGATAATATTGATCGCAATAAATTCGATTACAAAATTGAATTTACTCAATTTGCGGGGCATGCCTGTGAACTGACGGCTGCAGCAGTCGATCGTGGTGTGGATGTTGTTGTTGCTGTTGGTGGTGATGGTACTGTAAATGAGGTCGCTCGTTCGTTGATTCATACTAAAACGGCTTTAGGAGTATTGCCTTGTGGTTCCGGTAATGGTTTTGCAAGACATATAGGTATTCCGGTTGATTTGAAAAGGGCTATAGAGTTTATAAATATTGCCGAACCTCTCTCTATTGACTACGGAAAATTAAATGGCAAGCCCTTCTTTTGTGCTTGTGGATTTGGGTTTGATGCTCTCGTGAGTAAGGATTTTGCCAATAGTGATAATCGCGGCGTTTTTGGCTATATTCATAAAACACTTGTCGATTGGGTGACTTATAAACCGGAGGTGTATGAACTTGAAGCCGATTCAGGAAAGAGAAAATATAAAGCATTTCTTATCGCTTGTGGAAATGCTTCGCAATATGGAAATAATGCATACATAGCACCATATGCATCTATGCGTGACGGTATGTTGAGCGTTTCAATTCTTGAACCTTTTACACCAATTGAGGTGCCAGTGGTCGTTGGGCAACTGTTTTCAAGCAAATTAAATGAGAATAGTCACATGACGACATTTACAACTCGCAAATTGGTTATAAAAAGAGAAAAGGCTGGGCCGGTTCATTACGATGGAGAACCTTATATGATGGATAAAGAACTTGTGGTGGAGATTGTTCCCGGAGGTCTCAATGTGCTTGCTTTTCCTGGTTGGGATGGAACTTCACTTCCGGTTCCTTTGTATAAGCAAATACGGGAAATTATGGAGGAAGCTGTTGCGGAATTACCGTCGTTGCCAACTTTTACTATCCGATAATTCTTTTGAAAATTATTTACAATTAGTACGGCTTTATTCAATTCTGAGGTAAAAATCCCTTAGAATCTCTTTTGCTTCATCACTATAAACACCCCGGCTGTTCTCTAATATCAAGGTGTTCTCTTTTATCTCTTCCTCTTTGTTTAAGGAAAATTCCAATAGAACTCTTTTTGCATTTTTCTCAGGTGTAGTCTTGATGAGCGTAATTCGGCTTCCATAAAAGTTGTTCTCATATGCAACTCTTTGCCAATCATGCATTATATCGGTTGGTATGATAATGGATACTTTTCCATTTTCGCTTAATAATTCTTTGCATTTCTTGAAAAAGTCATCGTTGTTGAGGCTGTCATTGTGACGAGCCATAGTACGTGCGGTATTATCACATTTCAGACTGTTTGAGAAATATGGCGGGTTACTTACGATTGTATCAAAACGTTCGTTGGAAGTGAATAATAACAGGTCCTTGTTTATGATTGAAATTCTGTTTTTCCAAGGAGATTTATTTACATTTTCTTGGGCTTGTCTTGCTGCGTTTTTATCTATTTCTATACCGGTGATTGTGGCATCGCATCTTTGTGCAGCCATGATGGCAATGAGGCCACTTCCGCAGCCGATATCAAGAATGTTGTTGCTTTGTGAACAGTCGAACCATCCTCCAAGCAGACAACCGTCTGTACCAACTTTCATGGCACATCCATCTTGTACTATTGTGAATTTCTTGAATTGAAAATAGTTGTTTGACATTTTTTTACATCTTTTTTCGGTTTACGAATTTATACTAAAAATACTTAACAGCCAAGTTCTGTGGGGGTGAATGGAGTAATTTTATTGTTGAACCTATGTGCTTTTTGAATAAATATGGCTATATTCGCGAATAATAAAGTTTTTAATATTATGAGCAATAAGATTCAGGAGAGATTGAAAAGCCTTCGTGCGTTCATGCAGGATAACGGTATGGATGCCTTTATAATAGTTAGTAGTGATTCTCATAGCAGTGAGTATGTTGCCGATTGTTGGAAATCGCGTGAATGGATTTCGGGCTTTGATGGCTCTGCCGGAACGGTGGTGGTGACTATGGATAGTGCTGCATTATGGACCGATTCGCGTTATTGGCTTGCTGCTGAAAAACAGCTCGTAGGTTCCGGTGTGGAACTTATGAAAGACGGTGCTGTGGGTACACCAACCATTGCTGTTTGGTTGAAAGATTCTCTTGCCGAAGGTGCTGTTGTTGGCGTTGATGGCAGTGTGTGTTCTATTGCAGAGGTCAAGGCATGGAGTGACGAACTTTCTGCTTATGGAATACAGATTGATGCTTCCAAAGATCCTTTTTCTGTCATTTGGTGTAATCGTCCTGCAATTCCGAGTGGTAAAGCATTTGTTCTGCCGTTAGAATATTGTGGAGAGAAAGCTTCGTCTAAGATTGGGCGTTTGCGTGAGGCTCTTCTGCAGCTGGGAGCTGATGGAATGTTGGTCACAATGCTTGACGAGGTGGCATGGCTGACAAATCTCCGAGGTAATGATGTGGAGTATAATCCGGTAGTGGTGTCTTATATGCTTGTCACAGCAGCCGATGCAATACTTTTTATAAATGATGAGAAATTGACCGATGAGGTAAGAACTCATTTGAATGAAAATAATATAACGGTTGCACCATATGCTGCGGTGTGGGATGTCTTAGAATCATATTCTCACGAAACTATAATTGTTCAACCCAATCGTTGTAACCGTGCTGTACTTGAAAGGTTAAATAATGAATGTTTCCCTCTTTTCAAAGACTCTCCCGTTGCCTTGATGAAAGCAGTGAAGAATGAAACAGAGATTGCCGGCTTCAAAAAGGCTATGCTTAGCGAGGGTGTTGCTATGGTGAAATTGTTGCATTGGCTCAGAAATGCGGTTCAGAATGGTAATATATCTGAACTTGATGTCGATGCCAAACTGACTGAATATCGTTCTGCAGATACAACTTTTAAGGGTTTGAGTTTCTCTACTATCGCCGCTTATGGTGCTAATGGTGCAATAGTTCATTATGAACCAACTCTACAAGAGTATTCTCTCCTTGAACCAAAAGGTTTTCTTTTACTTGATTGTGGCGGGCAATATCTCAATGGAACAACAGATGTTACTCGAACAATTCCGCTTGGCGAACTGACACAAGAAGAAAAAGAGGATTATACACGTGTTCTGCGTGGTCACATTTCGCTTGCTATGGCTAAATTCCCTAAGGGTACATGTGGTACACAACTGGATGTGTTGGCTCGTCAGTGGTTGTGGCAGGCTGGTGAAAATTATCTGCATGGAACAGGACATGGTGTCGGACATTTCCTGAATGTACACGAAGGTCCCCATCAGATAAGAATGAATAATATGCCGGCTCATCTTGTTCCTGGAATGACTGTAACAAATGAACCGGGTCTATACAAGGCCGGTCGTCATGGCATACGCATAGAGAATACAATGCTTGTAACTGATTATTGTAATAGTGAATTTGGATTGTTTTATGCTCTTGAGCCGTTGACAATCGTACCTATTGATAAGAGTGCAATCCTTCCGGAGCTGCTTGGTGATGATGCTCGTATCTATTTGAATGAGTATCACTCTATGGTGTATGAAAAACTTTCTCCTTTCTTTGAAGGCGAGCTTCTTGATTTCTTGAAGGAGGCTTGTGCTGCTATTTGAAACGAATGAAAAGGGTAGCGGTATATATTCTTTTTCTTCCTCTGCTTCTTTCGTGTGTGACGCAGCGGGTTGTCACAGAACCCGAACTTATAGCACATGCGGGAGGAGGGCTGGATGGATATGTATATACCAACTCATGTGAGTCTTTGGAAAAGGCTGTTGCTGCCGGATATAAGTATATAGAGCTTGATTTAATAATGACTTCGGACAGTGTGCTTGTCGCAGCCCATTCATGGGATACATTCAATCGTATAACAGGATGTGCATATAAAGGCGATGAGGCTCCCGCTTTTTCTGATTTCGTTTCACGTAGAATACATGGACGTTATACTCCATTAACAGCCGATAGCATAAATCGTTTCTTTTTAAGTAATCCAGAACTTTATCTTGTAGTCGATAAGACATCCTCTCCCCGTGTGTTGGAGCAGTACTTCCCTGATTTGAAAAATAGAATGGTGGTGGAGGCTTTTAGTTACGATGATTATTCTACTCTTGTTGAGAAGGGGTATTATCGTGTTCTTTATTCTTGTATGGCGAGTGATTTGAATAGGGCGTTAATGAGAAATCTCTTATTTCATGGACTCTTTAAAGGTAAGCGTATAGAGTGGTTGGCTCTACATACAAGTGTATTGAATCATCCCTTTTTCAAGTTGTTGAATAAAACGCGTTATTTCGATATAGCTCTGTTTACAGTGGATAATTACGATGATATTCTGGAGGAATATCGCTCAAGGGCTGCCATGATTTATACAAACACCCTGCTTGTTGGGCAGGGTGCTGAATGATAATATCGTTATTTTTATTCTTCGCCGTTAGGAGTGTGCAAGATGAGTGTGGTTGCACCTAATGTGATTATAGCTCCATCTTCAATGAGCAGACGCTCTCGGTTACCAAGTATGCGATTCATTACAAATGTTCCGGTAACGCTTTGGTTATCTCGTATAGTATATTTGAGTTCGCCCGAATAGTCTCGCTTTACGTTTATGATACAATGTCTTCGGTCCATACTTGGGTCGCTCGTCTCAATAGGGTGGGAGATTACAGTTCCTTTATTGTAACGGCCCAACATGTTGTCGCCTTCACAGAGAGGTATAATCTGCTTGAAACAGAATGTATTTTCTATGACTACTACATGACCGAAATCTTCGGTGCTGATATCGTCTTCGGTCTCTCCAATGCGTATTGTAAAACTTTTACGACATTGTTCGCACTCGAAAACCAATGACTGGCCCATTTTATATCCTGTTGAGTCAAAGTCTATGGCATGGTCACATTTAGGACATATAATCTTGCTCATTGAGTATTAGTGTGTAAGAACCCACGCGTCGGGGAATATGTTTTTTATTTCATTAAGGGCTTTTGATGCGTCTGATGATGACTCGTAATCTCCAATAGAAATACGATGTCTTCCATTACCCTCTACAACTTTATAGTCGGTTTTATGTTTTGCCGACAACTCTCTTATTGCAAGTTCGGCATTCTTTGCATTAGGTGAACTTGCAACAATTATAGAGTATATTTTCTTGTTTGTTTGCGGAACAGGTGTAATCTCTTCTGCTGTTTCAATAACATCAACAGTGGTTGCAACCTCTTCAATCTTTGTTTCTACAATTTCTTCTGTTTTTACAGTAATGATATTTTCTGTTACTGTATCTTCAACAGGAGTGATATTGTAAACAACATCCTCTGCAGGTTGCTCTTTTTCTACAATGACATGTTTTGCGATATTCTCTTTTGGAGATACAATTGCCAATGAAGCCTGCATTCCCGGTTCGTAAGCCTTGTCGCTGACAGGTGTTACAAAGAAGAATGTTAATATGGCTGCAACTGCAACAGCAACATAACGACTGAAATCGCGACGCTTGATAACAATCTCTTTTTGGCTTATTTCACTCAATGGTTGTATAGCCAATGGCTCAAGTCCAAAATAATATGGGTCATCAATACTGCATTCCGAAACAGAAAAGGATATCTCTCCATTGATGTTCATGGAGAATGTCCCTATATTGCCAAAACAGACTTCTCCCTTTTTTGCAAGCATCTTGTTGAACTGCTTGATATCTTTTGATAGGCGGTTTTCGGCTTCGTTGTATGACAAATTGCCTTCTGCCATGTATTCCGACAAAAGTTGGGAATCGTCGATTTTTATTTGTGGGTTGAAGCCGATAGTGCGGTGTGGTGGTGTGAAAATATAATCCTCTGCATTGTAAGATGCAGGGATTTCGTGTGCTAACAATGCACCCACACCGGGGATTATCACACACTTGTTGTACGCAATCAGCCTTGTTGTATGTTTTACCAAATTTTCCACGAAGCAAATTTAATAAAAAAAATGCTTGTGGCAATTGCTTTTTATGAAAAAAGAAAATATTTGTGATAAACAGTTGTGATTTTATTTGTTATGCTCTTTTTTTTATATATTTTTGCCATAAATGATTTTGAATAACTTTTAAATACTACACCAATGAACACAATTGTTTCTCAGTTTAGCATTCAAGGTAATGTAGCTGAAGTTGCTCCTTTGGGCAACGGTCTTATCAATACAACTTATCGTGTAAGAACCGAAGGTGATGCTCCCGATTATGTATTGCAGCACGTGAATAATGCAATTTTCCCCGATGTGGATATGCTTATGAACAATATTGTTGCTGTAACAGAACATATTCACGGCAAACTTGAGGCTGCAGGTGCTGATGATATCAGCCGCAAGGTATTGAAGTTTGTCCCTACAAAAGATGGCAAATATTATCATTTCGATGGTGAGAAATATTGGCGTGTAATGGAGTTTATTCCCGATACAGAGTCAATGACAGCTGTAACTCCTGAGACATCATACATCGTAGGTGAAACATTTGGTAATTTCCAAGCAATGCTTGCTGATATCCCTGTTCAGTTAGGTGAAACAATTAAGGATTTCCACAATATGGAATTCCGCTTGAAGCAACTTCGTGAGGCTGTTGCAGAGAATAAGGCCGGTCGTCTTGCTGAAGTTCAGTGGCTTGTTGACGAACTTGAGAAGCGTGCAGAGGAGATGTGCAAGGGTGAGCGTATGCATCGTGAGGGCGTTTTGCCAAAGCGTATCTGCCACTGTGACACAAAGGTTGATAACATCTTGTTCGACAAGGAGGGTAACGTACTTTGCGTAATTGACCTTGATACAGTGATGCCAAACTTTATATTCTCTGACTTTGGTGACTATTTGCGTTCAGCAGCCAATACCGGTAAAGAGGATGATAAGGATCTTGATAATGTAAACTTCAATATGGAAATCTTTAAGTCTTTTGCTAAGGGTTACTTGAAGTCTGCTGCATCATTCATTACTCCTGTTGAGGTTGAGAACTTGCCATACGCTGCAGCTCTCTTCCCCTACATGCAGACAGTACGTTTCTTGGCCGATTATATCAATGGCGATACATATTACAAGATACAGTATCCCGAGCATAACCTTGTTCGCTCAAAAGCACAATTCAAGTTGTTGCAGAGCGTTGAGGCACATCAGGCCGAAATGCAGGCTTTCATTGCTGAGGTTTTGAAGTGATATTTTATTAAAAGAATGGGCGGTCAAATTTGACCGCCCATTCTTTTTTATTGTAGTTTTGATTTTTTAAGAATTATCGTTTGCCCGATATTATAGGGAAATATTACTGATGCAAAGTTAACGCATCACTAATATTAATGAAACTTTAAAAAAGTTTTTATTTGAAGCCTGTTATTAAAAAGACAGCATGTCCTCGGGTACCCGAGGACATGCATGCTGAATTTGTGTTGTTGCTTATTTGCCGTTTACTTCGAGAAGCTCAACATCGAAGCGAAGTGCTGCATTAGGAGCAATGTCACGGCCTGTACCTCTCTCACCGTATGCAAGTTCTGAAGGAATCCACAATGTGATCTTGCCACCCTTGCCAATGAGTTTCATACCCTCGGTCCAGCCTTTGATAACCTGGTTCAAACCAAATTCGATAGGGTTGTCAACGCCTTCTGCTTCGGGCTGATAATTCTTTATCATTGCCTGACGTTCTGCGGGCATATCGTTCCAACGGTTTGAATCAAATACCTTGCCGTAGCATGTTCTACCTGTATATAGAACCTTTACTTTGTCCTCATCGTTTACAGGCATGATAGAACTGTCACCAGCGTTCTCTATTATATAAACAATACCTGATTCAGTTACTTTTGCACCTTTTTTATTTGCCATTTTTGCCAACCATTCTGATGACTCCTGTTTGTTTGTTTCGGGGATTACAACAGTGTAGTAGTTCTCCATGAACTGCATACCCTGATTCTGGTCAATTTTAGCCTCACCATTGTGTACATCCTCTATTGCAGCCAAAATCCAGTTAAGTTCAAGTGGAAGGCCTGCTTCGTTGATGCTATAACCAATGTTGGCACCAAGAATTGTTGATGCAATCTTCTTCTCTGCTGCAGTCTCAAAAACTTCAGTCATGCCGGTTGAATCCTTCATGGCTGCCATAACTCTTTCTCTGATGCTTGGTCCAAGGTATTTCTGACCAAGTTCGTTAATTGTCTCTTTAGAGATTTTTTCGCCTTCAACCTTAACCTCTGCACCCGATTTTGCGGTTTTCTTGAATGTAGAAACAATTACATCATAATCAGCCTTAAGCTGTGGCATTATGCCTTGCTCAATGTTCTGTGCGATATCTGTACCGATGATATAAGAAAGAGTATCAAGATTCTTTTTGTCACCGTCGGTAACTCCTTTTGCTTTCAAGTAGTCATTTGAACTACCGCATGATGCCATGAACATTGTTGTGGCACATGCAATGATTGTAAATACAGTTTTTTTCATTTTTATAAATTATTTTGATTTATGATATTTAATAAGTCCTTCCATTGGGCTTTCGACAATTTTGCCTATTGAAAGTCCAAGACTTTCAGCAGTCTCTCTAATTTCTGTTTCAAAATTCATACCCACACCCCCTACAACGTGTATTGGTAACCAAGAACGGCGGTAAACCATTGTGTTTCGTTGGAAAAATTGTGTAAAACAGTGCTTAAGAAGCATTTTGATTTCAAGTTGCTCTTTGTTCTCATATAAGAACGGAGTAAAACTTGCCAACCAACGGTTGGGTAGTGTGCTGTGATATACACGTTCAAGTATTCCGGCAACATCAAGATTGTATTGTGTCATGAATTTCTCACGCAACTCCTTTGGTAACTGTTTTTTCAGACAATCGCTGACGAGTTGTCGGCCAAGATGGGCACCGCTGCCTTCATCTCCAAGGATATAACCAAGCGACGGGGTGTTCTCCACTATCTTTTCTCCATCGAAAAGACATGAATTGGAGCCTGTACCTATTATACACACGATACCCTCCTCATGTCCGCACATGGCACGTGCGGCGGCAAGAAGGTCGCTTGCAATGTGTATGTCCTTTGTTGGGAAAATAAGCTCTAGTGCTGTTCTCATTCTAGTGATTGCATTGTCATAGCCACATCCTGCACCATAGAAATATATGGTTTTGGGTGCATCAACATCAATATTCCCTTTTAATTCGTTTGATAATATCTCCAGAATTTCTTCGCTACTTTGTTGTGCGGGGTTTAGTCCTTGTGTCTTGGCTCTGGCAACAATTTCAGTTCCATCATAAAGAACCCAATCGGTTTTTGTAGAGCCACAATCAGCAATCAGTATCATAGTTTAAATTATTATTTCGTAAAGATACTTCAATTTTTTCTATTTCTTCCCAAAATTTTTGTCAATTTTTATTAACGCCGATACAAGGAATGTGATAACTGTACATAGCATAATCCAAATAAAGAATTTTTCATATCCAAGCCACTCTTGAATCTTTCCCGAAATCATACCCGGCAGCATCATGCCCAATGACATGAATGCTGTGGAGATTGCAAAATGGGCTGTGGGGTATTTGCCTTGTGCAAAGTATATCATATATAAGGTATAGGCGGTAAAACCAAATCCATAACCGAGTTGCTCAATAAATATGCAGCTGCCTATGATTGCAAGGTTGTCGGGTATGGCCATGCTCATATAGACATAAACAATGTCGGGAAGTGAAATGGCAATTACCATTGGCCATAACCAGAATTTAAGACCTTTACGTGAGATACATATTCCTCCGGCAATACCTCCGATAATAAGGCCTATGACACCTATCACACCGTTGATGAAACCTATATCGGCAAGGCTCAGTGCTAATCCTCCGGATTCGGTATCCATAAGGAATAGCTTTCCTATTTTGCCTAATTGTGCTTCGGGAAAGCGGAATAACAGTAGGAAAAGTATTGTAGAAATGATACCTTTTTTGTTGAAATAACTTTTAATTATATCTCCAAAATTTGCAAAAATCTCTTTTATGCCGTTTGTCTTTCGTGATATGTCAGCATCGGGTACCGGCATTGTCTTGCTGTGATAGAGGTAGAGTACAGCCATTATTGCAGCAATGGTAATGAATGTTGCACTCCAAGCCCATGTCTTGTTGCCAAAAATCTCTCCCAATCTGTTGGCAAGCATAACTAATATTCCTGAACTGAAAACAGTTGCAATGCGATAGAATGTATTTCTTATACCCGAAAAGAATGATTGCTTTTCTTGGGGTAAGGCAAGTATGTAAAAACCATCAAGTGCAATATCGTGTGTCGATGATACGAATGCTCCTATCATAAACAGAGATAATGTCAGGGATAGAAAATTGTTTGATGGAATGAACATAGCCACTACAATGAAACACAGTGCAAGTAGCAGCTGCGATGTCATAGTCCATTTGCGTCGTGTTCCCATCATCTCTACAAATGGACTCCATAAAGGTTTTATTGTCCATGGAATAAGGAGGATGCTGGTATATAAGGCTATTTGAGCATTGCTGATACCCATGTCCTTATACATTATATCCGATATTGATGTTATTGCATGGTAGGGTAGTCCTGAAGCAAAATATAATGTCGGAATCCAAAGCCATGCGTTGGTTTTCTTTAGCATAATTGTTGTTTGTGTAAACTTTTAAAAAATATTTGGCGAAGATACAAAAAAGAGTGGCTATTGGCCACCCTTTTCTGATATAAATGTAGATTGTGTTCTTTTTTATACAATACCTTGTGCCATCATTGCTTTTGCAACTTTGAGGAAACCGGCAACATTTGCACCCTTTACATAGTCGATGTAACCATCTTCGCATGTTCCATATTTCACACAAGCACTATGTATGTTATGCATTATTTCGTGAAGCATTTCGTCAACTTTTGCACTGCTCCAGTTGATTTTGCCTGAGTTCTGGCTCATTTCAAGACCTGAAACCGATACGCCACCGGCATTTGAAGCCTTTCCTGGTGCGTATAGAATCTTAGCTGCCTGGAATGTGTGTATAGCCTCGGGAGTAGAAGGCATGTTTGCACCTTCAGAAACAGCAATCACACCGTTTGCAACCAATGCTTTGGCATCATCGCCGTTGATTTCATTCTGTGTCGCAGAGGGTAGTGCAATGTCACCCTTTTCGTTCCAAGGTCTTGTGTTCTCAACATATTTGCAACCGTACTTGTCGGCATATTCCTTGATGCGTCCGCGGCGTACGTTTTTCAACTCCATGATAAAGTCGAGCTTCTCGCGGTCAATACCCTCTGGGTCATATATATAACCGTTGGAGTCGCTCATGGTTACTACCTTACCGCCAAGTTCAAGAACTTTCTCTGCAGTATATTGTGCAACATTACCCGAACCTGATATAAGGCAAGTCTTTCCTTCAACGCTCATACCACGTGTAGCAAGCATTTCCTGTAGGAAATATATGTTTCCGTAGCCTGTAGCCTCGGGGCGGATAAGAGAACCGCCGAACTCCAAACCTTTTCCTGTGAAAACACCATTGAATTCGCGTGTGAGTTTCTTGTACATACCAAACATGTAGCCTACCTCGCGTGCTCCTACACCAATGTCACCGGCAGGTACATCCATCTCTGGGCCAATGTTACGCCAAAGTTCTGTGATGAAAGCCTGACAGAAACGCATGACTTCGTTGTCGCTCTTACCTTTGGGGTTAAAGTCAGAACCACCCTTTGCACCACCCATAGGAAGGGTTGTGAGTGAGTTCTTGAAAGTCTGTTCAAAAGCAAGGTATTTCAAAATTCCTACATTTACAGATGGGTGAAAGCGAATACCGCCTTTGTAAGGTCCAATGGCATTGTTATGCTGTACTCGGTAACCGGTATTGGTCTGTACCTTGCCATTGTCATCCATCCATGTGACACGGAATGTGAAAATTCTGTCGGGGATACAAAGTCTTTCAATAAGGTTGTATGCTTCAAACTCGGGATGTTTGTTGTACTCCTCTTCAATAGAGTTCAAAACCTCTTCTACTGCCTGAAAATATTCCGGTTCGTTAGGGACTTTTCTTTTCAGTGCCTCTAATGTCTCTGCTACTTTCATGGTATGTTTGGTATGTTTCTTGTATTGTTATTTTTTCAATGTCGCAAAAGTAGTATAATAGTTTTGAAAAATGAAGAAAAGTAAGCATTTTTTTGTGTTTTGTTAGAAAAATATTATTCTATTGGCTTTTGTTTTGTCTTTTTTCTTTGTTTTTGGTGGTATTTGTGGAAAAATGTTTGCCACAGCTCTTTTTCGCGGTTTTTTGTTCTTAAAGTCACTCTGTTATGTAAAAAAACATTTATTTTGCTATTCTTAATTTAAAATGAAGTATATTTGCAACCAAATTGCGAAAGTGGGACTTTTAGGTTTTGCTTTCGTAATCAAAATTAACGAGTATAAAAACTAAAAATATTACTATGAGGAAATTATTTACTTCATTATTTTTATTAGTTGCTATAATAGCTCAGGCACAACAGTTGCCGAATTCTTCTTTTGAAAACTGGAAGGGCAGTGCCGGTAATACATATCAATCTAGCAATCCAGTTGGTAATCGTCAGCGTCCCGGTGATGAACCCTCTTCATGGAATGGTTCAAGTATTAACCAAGAGGTAAAAGTTCCGATTATTGGAAATCAGAAAAAAACAGAGACTTTAATTTTTAAGTCTACCGGTCGTAGTGGAAACGGTGTGAAGATCCAGAATAAATATGTAGGTGCTGCCGGTATTGGTGCTAACGCTCCTGGTTTCATAAACTTCGGTACTCCATGGGTATATGCTGTTACAGATATTGAATCTTGTGATGGCGGTGTTTATGGTGGTATGGCTTTCAATAATCGTCCCGATGCCATAAAAGGCTGGTTTAAAAGAAGTGTTAACAAAGGTGATAATTCTTATATTATAGCATATCTCTGGAAAGGTACATTCACGAGCAGTATTTCCGGCGGTCAGAATATCAATGATGTCGATCGTGCTGTACTTGGGAAAATTGAAGATAGGTATGTTAGCAGTAAAGGAACGCTTATTGCAACATGTGAAAAGGTCTTTTCTACAACAACGAATAATGATTGGCAGGAGATTATACTACCTTTGGAGTATGTTAATTCAACTGAAATTCCCGAAAAACTTAATGTAATTATTTCAAGTGGTGATTATTGGACACGTGGCAATGTGAAAGATGGCAGTACTCTTGAAGTTGATGATGTTCAGTTTGTCTATTACTCGGAACTTGCATCGTTGAAGTATAATAATAAGAATTATTTCAAGAAAGATCAGACTGTATATGAAATATCCGGTGAATATGATGCGAGCAAGCTCTCTGTAACATCAAATGGTAAAGGTGCTACAATAGAAAAAAAATATGATAATGATCTCAAGGTGCTGACAATTACTATAAAAGGTAATGATTATGCGTCGAACAATAGTAATGTACATGAGTATCTTATAAACTTTGGCAGCGACGAGCCTGTTGTTGGTCCTGGTGAGGATGGTCCAAAGGAACTTGGTGCCCAATTGACTTCGTTGGCTAATGCCGATGCGAATAAGACTTACGTTCTTTATAATGATCACTTTACTGCATATGCAATATTTGATCCAGCTTATTCATCAAGCAATGTGTGGACTGCAGAAATGATTGGTGATTCAGGTCACCAACTTTCTAACGATGAATATTCGTATCCGGTTGATATAACCTCGCCTAATAGTTCTTGGGTAGTTAAAAAAGGTAATAATAACAAATATTCCCTTTATAATGTAGGTGCTAAAAAGTATTTGACAACACCTGTGTTTGAGGATAATTTGGACTACTTCAAGTCTTGTACATTCTCTGATGAGGAGGTCTGGTTGACTGTTGCCGAACTTAGCGGTGGAAAATTTGCGTTTAGTGCAAGTGGTGGTGAAAAGGATTATATGTGTGCTGCACCACAATCGACAAATTCACCGCTATCAGTTTATTCAATTAACGATAATGGTTCTGCTTGGCAGTTGATAGAAAATCCTAATGTTTATCCCGAGGGAGTAGAGCCTCCGACTGTTGAACCAACACCTCCTGCCGAGAGTGATGTGGATTATACTCCTAATCATACAGAGCAGAGAACTCATGCAAGCAGATTTGTTACATCAGTTTCTGTTAATGGTGAACAATATTCATTGGAGGAGTATCAGAGGAAGGAGGCTTATCTTGATGTTACAGAAAGCAAGACTTTCATGGTGGAAGAAGGTGAGGAGATAACTTTCACTGTCTTAGCTGATAACGGTGGTTGGATGCATGGTTATGTTTACATTGACGAGGATAAAAATGGCTTCACAGCAGGTATCTCGGCAGACGGCTATACACCGACTGGTGACCTTGTAAGTTATTCTTTCTACAATAACGGCTCATCAAGCGATGAGAGCGGTTGTAACAGTGTAGGAACATCTCTTACCGGTGATGCGAGAAGTACTCTTTATTTGCCGAACTTTACAGCTCCTGAAACTCCCGGTATTTATCGTTTCCGTTTTAAATTTGACTGGTGTAATATTGATCCGGCTGGTAGTGAGGGTACCTATTTCAACAACACCTTTATGGGACATGGCGGTCAGATAATCGACTTCTTGTTGCAGGTTGGTGATGGTATTTCTCCAGAACCTGAGCCGGAACCAGAACCGGAACCAGAACCAACAGTAGAAGAGTTGGAGTTGGTAGATTATACACCTTCGGCTAAGGTGGGTTCTTTAAGTAAAATTGAATTGACTTTTAATCAGGATGTTGAACTTGGTGAAAAAGCCGGTAATCTGGAATTGATAAAAGGTATAAAGAATGTTGCAGAACTCTCTGTTTCAGTTGCAAACACTGTAGTAACTATCACCTTGGATAAGGAGATTACCGAAACCGGCAGTTATGTATTATACATCCCGGAGAATGCATTCAAGGCAAAAGAGAATGGCGGTACGATAAAAACGACATTGAAGTTTGATGTTGATGAGCAGCTCTTGGGTATCGAGGATGTTTTTGAGAAACAAGAACAGGTTATCATATATGATCTATCGGGTCGAAGAATATTGAGGATAAGTCATCCGGGCATATATATAGTGAATGGTAAAAAGTATTTTATAAAATAAGACAAAACGAGGCGGTGATCACCGCCTCGT
>JAGCJL010000079.1 GCA_017647975.1 Bacteroidaceae bacterium
CACGCTCACCGGCAACAGTTGAAAAACGTACAAAAACATCTGTTTTTTTACCGACATCCGAAAAGAGTGAAGCACAACTGTAACGTGTTATATCATTTGTTACGGTAAATGTTCCAAAAGCTCCACTACCCTTTGCATGCATACGGCGTTCAGGAATGACTTCTCTATCGAAATGGGCTAATTTTTCAATCAACCAGTTGTCTTCGAGCAATATAGGGCCACGCTCTCCGGCTGTGAGTGAGTTAGTGTTGTCGGGCACGCGTGCACCAACTTCATTTGTCAAGAATTTCTTATCCATAAAAAAGGGTGTTAAGTATACAATTGAATTCTCAACACCCTTATGCTGTAATTTGTTCAAGGTTATTTCCCTTTTACAATGCGCTTGATATCATTGAGTTTGTTGAGTGCCTCAAGCGGTGTCAGGTTATTAACGTCGATACCGAGAATTTCATCACGTACCTGAGAGAGAACCGGGTCGTCGAGCTGGAAGAAGTTGAGCTGCATACCTTCACGACTTCCGGCAATCTCTGTCGTAGGAGCACCTTTAAGTTCACCTCTGTTATTGCTTGCCTCAAGTTTTTTAAGTATATGCTCGGAACGCTTAACAATACTTCCCGGCATACCGGCGAGTTTTGCCACATGGATACCAAAAGAATGCTCACTTCCGCCCGGCATAAGTTTACGCAAGAAAATAACCTTTCCGTCTATCTCCTTTACTGACACGTTGAAATTCTTTATACGTGAAAAACTCTTTTCCATCTCATTAAGTTCATGATAATGAGTTGCAAAAAGAGTACGTGCCTTACCTCGTGAAAATTCATGTATATACTCAACAATAGCCCATGCTATAGACATACCGTCGTATGTAGATGTTCCGCGTCCAAGTTCATCAAAAAGCACCAGACTACGTCCTGAAAGGTTGTTGAGAATATTGGCAGCTTCGGTCATTTCAACCATGAATGTCGATTCGCCAGCCGAGATGTTGTCACTTGCACCCACACGGGTGAATATCTTGTCAACAAGACCAACCTTTGCACTGTCAGCCGGAACAAAACAACCTATCTGTGCCATAAGTGTTATAAGAGCCGTCTGACGCAAAAGTGCCGACTTACCGGCCATATTTGGACCTGTAACAATTATTATTTGCTGTTTATCACTGTCAAGATAAAGGTCGTTTGGAATATAGTTCTCACCAACAGCCATCTGACGCTCTATAACAGGGTGACGACCTTGTTTAATATCGAGAACATCACCTTCATCTATAACAGGACGTACATATTTATAGGCACGTGATACATTAGCAAATGACAATAGAACATCGAGCCTTGCAAGATGTGTTGCATTTACCTGAATTGCAGGTATATATGCTGCAAGGTCGGTTACAAGTTCTGTAAAGATTCTTGTTTCAAGCGAAAGTATCTTCTCTTCAGCACCAAGGATTTTCTCTTCATACTCTTTAAGTTCCTGAGTTATGTATCGTTCCGCATTAACCAATGTCTGCTTACGTATCCACTCAGCCGGAACATTATCCTTATATGTGTTACGAACCTCAATATAGTAACCGAAAACATTATTGAATGATATTTTAAGGCTTGGAATACCTGTACGCTCACTTTCGCGTTGCTGGATGTGCATAAGATAATCCTTACCATTATATGCTATCTCACGCAGTTCATCAAGCTGTTCGTTCACACCGCTTGACACCACACCACCCTTGTTAAGCAAAAGAGGTGGTTCAGGAACAATCTCTCTTGCTATGCGGTCACGTATAACAGCACAGCAATCAAGTTGGTTACCAATTTGTTTCAACACTTCATTAGAAGAATTTTCACATGCATATTTTATTGGCTCTACAGCTTGTAAAGCTAACTTTAACTGCACGAGTTCACGAGGTGAAACACGACCTGCAGCAACCTTTGCTATAATACGTTCAAGGTCACCTATCAAATGAAGTTGTTCTTCAACAATATCACGGAATTCGGGTTCACGGAAATAATATTCAACAACATCGAGACGATCCTCTATAGGTTTCTTATCTTTCAGTGGGAAAACCATCCAACGCTTTAAAAGACGTGCACCCATAGCTGTAGATGTACGGTCTATTACAGAAAGAAGAGAAGAACCACCGTCATGCATACTTCCAAGAAGCTCAAGATTCCTGATAGTAAACTTATCAAGACGAACATAACGTTCCTCCTCAATACGGGAAATATTGCGTATATGTGATATTTGGGTATGCAGTGTAACATTCAAATAGTGAAGTACAGCTCCGGCTGCAACTACACCACTACGCAAGTGTGATATACCGAATCCCTTAAGGTTTTTTGTTTCAAAATGTGTTGTAAGTTTCTCATTTGCGAACTCTTCTGTAAAAACCCAATCATCAAGTTCAAACACAAGATATTTACTTCCGAAACAATCTTCAAAACGGTTTCTGTATCCGCGTTCAAAAAGAACCTCTTTTGGCCTGAAATTTATCAAAAGTTTCTCTACATAATCATATGTACCCTCAGCA
>JAGCJL010000080.1 GCA_017647975.1 Bacteroidaceae bacterium
ATTCAGTACCCCGACAATATCGAGCACAGAAAACCACCATTTGGAATTCTCCTCATCCCAAACAGCTCGCACCTCGCGGTCATTATAAAATCGAATGGATATTTTGGTCATATATTTTTCTCAATATCAAGTTCTGAGGTCAATTCTCTTTTATATTCTATGCGGTTGGTTTCGGTCATAAGTTAAATATTATTTTCACTCCACATCTCGCATTGAATCATAATTGTCTCAAGTGCTGTTTCTTGGCCTTCGGGTGGATATTTATATTTCTTCAACAGTCGTTTTATAATACGGCGCATACCGGCACGGGCACTCTCTTTCATATTCCAATCAATGGTCTTGTTTATGCGCAAAGCATCGGTCAATTCACGCGTAATGGCAACTAATTGCTCATTTGTGTAAAAATCCTGTACAGCCTGTGGCTTGGTGATAGCATCGTAAAAAGCCAACTCCTCTGTTGTAAGATTCAGTTTCTTGCTTTCCTCCTCTCCATTCACAATAGCACGAGCTGTTTTAAGCAATTCCTCTATCACCTCTTCATTTGTGAGCATACCTTTGAGATAATTACTCATTGCATTTGCAAGAATCTCAGAGAATTTCTCTGCACGCACTGCATTTGTACGTTGGTATACGCGTATTTGTTCGGCAATAAGTTTACGCAACAGTTCCACTGCAAAATTCTTTTGCTTCATTTGCGCTATCTCCTCAAGGAATCTTGGGTCAAATATTGAAAACTCCTCCTTAATGTCCGAGAATAGATTGATTACTCCCTTACTCTTGATACTTTGTTTGAGTAGTTCATTTATGCGTTCGTTGATTTCACGGAATGATATTTTACCTTTACCCTCAACTCGTGTCAACAATGTACGCACGGCCTCAAAGTACGCGGCCTCTAAACGCTCGTTTCGCATCAATAGGCTTTGACATAAAGACAAAGATTGACGAAGCAATAAAGCCTCTTTTATATAAAGTTCCTTTGTCTTTTCACGCTCCGGGGCTTGCAGAAAGTCTGCGCCACCGCTTATTGCTGCCGCACGTGCCATATTTGAATCCTCATAGAAAGCAGAGTAATCAAAACCGTGCAATAAATCACGGCAAACCTCCAATTTCTTTTGAAATTCGGGATATGCAGTCTTAGAGATGTCGGTATCACCATAGTTCTTACGGTCGCGGATTGTATAATCATTCATCGCTTGTTTCAAAGCAGATGCAATCCCTACATAATCAACAACCAATCCACCTTGTTTGTCGGCAAACACACGATTGACACGTGCTATTGCCTGCATCAAGTTATGCCCCGACATCGGTTTATAAACATACATTGTAGAGAGTGACGGCACATCAAAACCGGTAAGCCACATATCAACTACAATGACAATCTTCAAAGGCCCATCATTATCCTTGAACCTCTTTTCAAGTTCTTTTTTGTATGCTTCGTTGCCAATTACTGCTCGCCACTCTTCGGGGTCTTTGTTGTCCGAAGTCATCACAACAGCCAACTTGTCTTTCCAAGAAGGTCGCAAAGCAAGCATACGATTATATATTTTCATTGCAATTGGGCGAGAATAGGCAACAATCATCGCCTTGCCGGTCTGCTCAAATTGACGATAATCCTCATAGTGGTTTATAATGTCATTTACAAGAGAATCTATCGTGTCATCAGCACCAAGTATTGTATCAATGCGTCCAAGTTCGTGCTTACTTTTCTCCAAAGCATACTCACCTGCTTCTTCGTTTACAAGCATTGACTCATATTCATCATCGACTGTTTTTAAAACAATATCATCAAGCTGCAAGTTTATTACACGACTTTCATAGAACACCGGGCGTGTAGCACCATCGGCCACAGCCTGAGTCATATCGTAAACATCTATGTAGTCTCCGAACACCTCGCGCGTTGAACGGTCTTTCTGCGAAATTGGCGTACCAGTGAATCCAATGTATGTAGCATTAGGTAATGAGTTGCGTACTCTGCGTGCTGCACCAACCTTTACGCGGCCTTGACAATCCACTTTTTCGCTAAGCCCATATTGGCTACGATGTGCCTCGTCTGCCATAACAACAATGTTCCTACGTTTAGAAAGAGGTTCTTCACTCTCCTCAAACTTTTGCATTGTGGTAAAGAATATGCCATTTGCTTTGCGGTTACGCAATAAGTCACCCAGGTGTTTGCGACTCTCAGCCTGTACTGGTGTTTGCCTTAAGAAATCAGCACATTTGGCAAATTGACGGTACAATTGACCATCAAGGTCGTTACGGTCTGTCAACACGACTATTGTTGGTGAATCAACAGCATCTTGCAATCGTTTTGCAAAAAACACCATTGAGAGCGACTTTCCGGAACCTTGTGTGTGCCAAAAGACTCCACCTTTACCATCAGTCCGCGAAGCCTCAACAACGGAGTTTACAGCCTTGCGTACAGCGAAGAATTGATGATAACCAGCGAGAATCTTTGCACTCTGCTTCTCATCTTTCGAAAAGCAAATAAAGCTTCGTAGAATCTCTATCAATCGCACTTTGTCAAACATTCCTTTAAACAGCACATCAAAGTTCGCAAAATGGTAATCCTCATATGTACCATCTGTTGTTTTCCACTCCATAAAGCGGTCCTCGCCTGCGGTGATTGTGCCAACTTTGGATGTTGCCATATCACTCATCACGCAGAAGGCGTTATAAACAAAGAGCGATGGTATCTCCTGCATATAGTTGCGCAACTGGGCGTATGCCTCCGACACATCGGTATTCTCTCGTGAGGGCGATTTCAGCTCCACCACAACGAGTGGCAGACCATTTACAAATACCACAATATCCGCCCTGCGCACCGAACGCTCCTCTACGGTCCATTGGTTGGTAATGGTGAAGTTGTTGCGTAGGGGCGTGTCGTAGTCTATGAGTTTTACGCGTGTTGCGCGCTGTTCTTTGCCGTCGAAATAGTTTACCTCGACACCATTTTGCATATAGTCGTGGAACACCTCGTTGCGTTGCACAAGCGAGCCACACTCGATGGTGCGAATTTTTGCGATAGCTTCCTCCATCGCCTCAACGGGCAGGGTTGG
>JAGCJL010000081.1 GCA_017647975.1 Bacteroidaceae bacterium
AAAACGGTGAGGTTACAAAGGCTTTTGTTGTGGAATTCCAGAAATTCATAGATACTCCTGTTACAGCTATACTCCCCGAAACAGATAAATATTATATACTCAAGAGTGGTTTGTCATATACGGAGCCTAAAGCTGTGTATAATGATGATGGTGTTGCTAAATGGAAGACTTTTGATGAAAATGATGTGAGCTTCTATTGGAAACTTGTAGAGGTTGAGGGTGGCTATGCTTTCCAGAATGGTTTTGATGGTTGCTATTTGCAAGGAAGTGAATCCCCGAGCGGTATCTGGAGTGTTACCAAAGAGCTTGGAAGCAATAACTTGTTGAATATAGAGGCTTTTGAAAATACTGAAGCTGGTGCCCATGATGAATACGCTATAATCCTTGCCGGTTGGCAAATGCATACAGCAGGTCATAATGGCGGTGCTGGTGAAAGTGGCAATGTCGTTTCCTGGAATGGAACAGCAATGAATACGGCTTCGGCATGGCTAATAGAAGAAGCAACTAAACTCCCCGATGTGTGTGTAATATATAACTTTACTTATGGCGGTAATTTGGTGTACAGACAGGAAACTTATCTTCCTTTGGGTAGTGAATATCCCGAATTTGAAGATTTCCATTCACATTGGGGTCTGTATTATGGAGCAAAACCCGAAGGTGTTGTAACCTCTAATGTAGAGGTGGAGGTTGTAATGACCGAGACATCGCTTCCTTTTGAGGCTGTAACTGATGGAACTCCTGAAAAGTGGTACTATATGGCAATGCATGCGACATACATGTTATATATACAGCCTGCAGGAGACAGCAGCATTGAGTGGGCCGACAAAACCTTTGAAATGAATGAAGCTGATAAGCACCAATGGGGCTTTGTCGGTGATTTGTTGAACGGTTTTATAATTGTGAACAAGGTGAGCGGCAAGGCTGTGAAATCTACAGATAGCGATGTCGCTACAATGGTTGACATTGCTGACGCTACTAAATTCATCGCATGGGAGAGTCTCGCTGGAAACGAATGCTTCTGCTTTAAGACTCCTCAAGGCAACTTCTTGAGTGCGAGTGATGGAATGGTAAAACATTCTTTGTATAATGATGCTGCCTCTTCGTTCTATGTGTTTGATGCATCGCTTGATTTCAACAGCCCCAAGCTGACACCGGCAGAACCTGTTTCTTCATTGGGTTGTATAACAATTGAATTTGCAAGGGAGATTCTTGTCAATTGGCCCGAAACAGACGCTTCTGTTATAAATATATGTGCCAATGGCGAAGTTGTAGAGAGCGTTGCCAAGAGTGATGTGGAATTGTTTATGTCAGGCCTCTCTTTTAATCTTGAAAATGAAATAATCCAAAATGCTGTGGTTACTTTGGAATTCCCCGAAGGCTTCAGTATTAGAAGTATGGCTGGTGAGGAGTTTTCCGGTTATGACAATTTGATGTTTGAGGTACAGTCTCAATATCTGCAGCTTGTAAATGTGACTCCCAATGAGGGTGAAACAGTGGAAAGCCTGAATGAATTTACACTTCAGTTCAGCGAGGAAATATCATATATTACCCCTGTTGTCTTGAACGTAATGAAAGACTCCGAGGTTGTTGCGACAATTACTGCCAATACTGATGCTGTCAATGGTGCTGAGGTTAAATTCACTCTTGGTACAGAAATTACCGAGGGCGGTACATATACTGTAGAACTTCCTGCCGATTTTGTGACAGGTTGCTCGGGTAAGACAATGCTTGAAGCGGAGATAATCACGTTTGAAGTCTCTTACAAGTGCTTTGATGTCGCTGTCACACCAAACAATACTGTTGGCGAACTCAATGTGATAAATATCACGTTTAATGATTATGTTCTTGATATTGCCTCTGAAGCGATATTTAATATTGTTGACGAAGGTAACAATATCGTTACTACAGCAAGGGCGTCTGCTGACGGCAAGGTTGTGACCTTTGTACTTGATAGTCCTGTAACGCTTTCAGGTGTTTATAATATGACAGTAGGTAATGATGTCATAACAACGGTCAACGGTGTATGCTATGGCGGTAAAACATTTGCTTTTGAGGTTGTTAAAAATTTATACAGCGTGACATTTATGCTTGATGGTGTTGAATACGACAAGCGTGAATTCTTGCAGGGAGAAACTATAACTCTTCCACAAGAACCGACAAAAGATGGTTACACCTTTATAGGTTGGGATAACCTTCCTGAAACAATGCCTGCCGAGGATATTGAAGTAACAGCTAAATTCAATATCAACAGCTATATTGTCACATTTATGGTTGACGGTAAGGTATATAAGGTGGAAGTGGTTGAGTATGGAGCGGATATTCCGTATCCAACAGCTCCAGCCAAGGAAGGCCATGAATTTGTAGGTTGGGACGGAATACCTTCATCAATGCCTGCCGAGGATATTGAAGTAACAGCTAAATTCAATATCAACAGCTATATTATCGCATTTATGGTTGACGGTAAGGTATATAAGGTGGAAGTGGTTGAGTATGGAGCTGATATTCCGTATCCAACAGCTCCAGCCAAGGAAGGCCATGAATTTGTAGGTTGGGACGGAATACCTTTATCAATGCCTGCCGAGGATATTGAAGTGGAGGCGAAGTTTAGCGTGAACAAATATCTCGTAATATTCAAGTTGGATGGTAAGACTTACATGAGGATTACTGTTGAGTACGGTGCCGAAATAAAACTTCCCAAAGAACCGACAAAAGAGGGTTATATCTTCAGTGGATGGAGTGATATTCCCGAAACAATGCCAGCGAAGAATGTAACGATTACAGGTTCGTTCACGAAGATTGAGACTGGTATTGATCAGGTTATGATAGACAGCGGTGAAGTTGTAATTTATGACTTGAACGGTCTGCGTATTATTGACGTTCGCGAACTGAAAAGTGGGGTTTATATAGTTAATGGTAAAAAGATTTGGGTCAATGAGCAAAATCTTAGATAATGCCGGATTTTAGGGCTATGCAAGCCTTGCAACTTCTTTCTTTTGATAATTCATTTAAGAAGCGATTCAATAGTAAAACCGTTGTCTATTGATTTTTAATAAACAGCATTGAATAGTGGGTGTGCCAGTTTTGACACACCCACTTATGTTATGTTGATAATGTGGCATGTACTGATTTCTCTGCTTTGCTTTTCCATTGCTCAATGGATAGAATAAACTTTCAGGTATAGTTTATTGCTTGTTAGTAGTTTTTTCTTATCTTCGCATTGTTTTTGTAAAATTGCATAAATGGATTATCAAAACATCTTGGAGAGTATATATAAACAGATACTCCCGTTTGCTAAAGAGGGAAAGCCGGCCGATTATATTCCGGCACTCGCAGCAGTTAATCCGGATAGGTTTGGTATGTGTATAAACACCATTGATGGTGGTGAATTTGCTATTGAACAATCCGATGTCCGTTTTTCTATTCAAAGTATTTCAAAAGTCTTTGCTTTAGCAATGGCTCTTTCGCTTAAGGGTGAAGAGGTGTGGAAACGTGTTGGACGCGAGCCGTCGGGAACAGCGTTTAATTCTCTTGTGCAGCTTGAGATAGAGCATGGCCTTCCGCGTAATCCGTTCATAAATGCCGGAGCAATGGTTATATTGGATATGTTGCTTACTTCGCTTGATAATCCTGAAGAGGAATTCTTGAATTTTGTACGTAAACTTTCTGCTTCTGATACAATTTCGTATAATACAGTGGTCTCCAGAAGTGAACGTGAAACAGGTTACTTGAATGCTGCTATAGCAAACATGCTTAAATATCATAAGAATCTGGACTGTGAAGTGGAGCGTGTTCTGCAGTTCTACTTTATGATATGTTCCATAGAGATGAGTTGTAAGGAACTTGCACGTGCCTTCTTGGCTTTTGCTAATCACAAGAATCATTTTGAGTACGCCGGTGTCTCACTTACATCGTCACAAGTAAAGAGAATGAATGCTGTGATGCAGACATGTGGTTTCTATGACGAAGCCGGTGAATTCTCTTATCTTGTTGGTTTGCCAGGAAAGAGTGGTGTAGGAGGTGGTATTGCTGCTATTTACCCATCACGCTATTCGGTAGCTGTGTGGTCGCCACGCTTGAATAGTAAAGGCAATTCCGTTATGGGAATAAAAGCTTTGGAATTGCTTACAACTGAAACTGAAGAGTCAATCTTTTGACTCTTTTGCAAAACAAAAAAAATAGTATTATGTTTGTAAATATGAAGAATAATTTAACACTATATTTTATGAAACAGTTATTTAAAAAGAGTTGCATTATTGCTATAATGTTGCTTGTGTCGTCATCAGTTGCTTTTGCACAGGTTAAACCAAACATTCGCATCCTTGCTACAGGAGGAACAATCGCCGGTTCAGGTTCTTCTGCTACAAAGACACAGTATTCGGCCGGTCAGGTGGCTATAGGTGCCTTGCTTGATGCAGTACCCGTTATAAACGATATTGCCAACGTTGAGGGTGAGCAGGTTGTGAACATTGGTTCTCAGGATATGAGTGACAGTGTATGGCTTACTTTGTCAAAGAGAATCAAGGAGTTGCTTGCACAACCAAATGTAGATGGTATTGTTGTTACCCACGGAACCGATACTATGGAAGAGACTGCTTTTTTCCTAAGTCTGGTTTTAGGAACTGAAAAACCTGTTGTTCTTGTAGGTGCTATGCGTCCTTCAACAGCAATGAGTGCCGATGGTCCGGTCAATCTATATAATGCTGTAGTGACTGCCTCTTCACCTGAATCAAAAGGTCGTGGTGTCATGGTGTGTATGAATGGTAAAATTTATGGTGCACGCGATGTTACAAAAACAAATACAACCGCAGTAGAGACATTCCAGTCTCCAAATTTCGGCCCTATTGGTTACATTCATAATGGTGCTGTGAGATATAATGTGGCTGCCGAAAAACCTCATGCTCCAGTATTCAATATTGATGCACTCTATTCTTTGCCAAAGGTAGGTATTGCATACGGCTACTCAAATGTAGAGGGTGATGTTGTTGAAATGATGGTCAAGAAAGGTTATAAGGGTATTGTATATGCCGGTGTAGGTAATGGAAATATTCACAAGAATGTGTTCCCTGAACTTGAGAAGGCACGCAAAGAGGGTGTTATCGTAGTTCGTTCAAGCCGTGTTCCTACCGGTGCAACAACACTTGAAGCTGAGGTTGATGACAATAAGTATCAATTTGTTGCTTCTTGGGGCTTGAATCCTCAGAAAGCACGAGTATTGCTTATGTTGGCACTCACAAAGACCAATGATTGGCAGAAAATTCAACAATATTTTAACGAATACTAATTATAGAAAATAAAAAACAGACTATGAAAAAGTTTTTTATGCTATCGTTGTTTGTTCTTGCAGGAACTGTTGCTTTTGCACAATCAACTGATGAAAAGTCTCTCTTTGAACGTATTACAAAGATAGAGAAAAAGAGTGATCGTTTTAACCTATTGCTTAATATGCATGGTGCTTTCGACGCTAAGTTTAATCATGGCGAAGATGGTTTTAACAGTGGCAATTTTTACATGCGTCAGTTGCGTATAGAAGCAAAGGGTAAGGTAAACAATTGGCTCTCTTATCGTTGGCGTCAACGTCTTAACCGAGACAATGCAGGAGGAAGCATGATAGATAACCTTCCAAATTCAATAGATATTGCAGGTATTGGAATTAACGCAACATCCAAGTTCTCAATGTTTATTGGTAAACAGTGTGCTGCATACGGTGGTTTCGAGTTCGACCAGAATCCTATTGAGATTTATCAGTACAGCGACATTATTGATAATATGAGCAACTTTATGTCTGGTATTACTTTTGCTTACGATTTCAATCCGAACCAACAGTTGCAGTTACAGATTCTCAACAGTCTTAATGCAAGTACTAGGGCTACATACGGAACTGTTCCCAGCGAGAGTGCTATTGATAAGTCCTATGGTGATGTTGCCGCAAGCCGCATGCCGCTTGTATATACATTGAACTGGAATGCCAATATGTTCAATGGCCTTTATCAGACACGCTGGTCTTTCTCGGCCATGAATGAGGCTAAGGATAAGTTTATGTTCTACACTGCTTTGGGTAACAAGTTTAACTTCTCAAAGAAAGTCGATCTTTTTGTTGACCTTATGAGTTCTTTTGAACAGCTTGATCGCAAAGGTATTATAACAAACATGTGTGGTGGCAAGTTGTTGTATAATGGACATAATTCATATAACTCTTTGTATAACTCGGTGGTAGCAAAGATGAATTATCGTTTTGTTCCAAAATGGAATCTCTTTGTAAAGGGTATGCTTGAGAGTGCAGCAGTGTATAAGGGTAATGGAATTCTTGAAAAAGGTAACTATAGTACCTCTCTTGGCTATATTGCCGGTGTAGAGTTCTATCCTATGGATGACAGTAATCTACATTTCTTCCTGACTTTTGTAGGACGTTCATATATGTTTACCGACAGAGCAAAGGCTTTTGGAAACAACAACTACAGCACACAACGTCTCTCTCTTGGTTTCATATATCAGTTGCCGATGTTTTAATTAAGCACAGTTTATGCTGATACAACTACTATTTGTCTTAACATTCATCATTCTCGGTGCGAGGATAGGCGGTATTGGCCTTGGTGTCATGGGTGGTGTGGGTGTTGCTGTACTCACATTTGTCTTTGGCCTGCAACCGACAGCTCCTCCCATAGATGTCATGCTTATGATTGCTGCTGTGATATCTGCAGCTGCATGTATGCAGGCGGCAGGCGGTCTTGATTATATGGTAAAGCTTGCCGAACGTGTACTGCGTAAGCATCCGCAATATGTTACAATTCTTGCTCCATTGGTGACTTATACATTTACCTTTCTTGCAGGAACCGGTCATGTAGCCTATTCGGTGCTTCCTGTTATAGCCGAAGTAGCGACAGAAACCAAGATACGTCCCGAAAGACCACTTGGCATTGCTGTCATTGCTTCACAGCAGGCTATTACTGCATCACCAATCTCTGCGGCAACAGTTGCTTTGCTTGGCTTGCTTGCAGGGTATGATATTACACTGTTCGATATTTTGAAGATAAGCATACCGGCAACTCTTATTGGTGTACTTGTTGGTGCCTTGGCTTCAATGAAAGTGGGTAAGGAACTTGTTGATGATCCTGAATATCAAAAACGTCTTAAGGCTGGTGAACTTGATATGAAGCATGTTGAGTTGAATGATGTCAAGAATGTATTCAAGGCACGTCTTTCGGTAATATTGTTTATTGGTGCAACATTGCTGATAGTTCTTTTTGGCTCTATTCCTTCCATGCGTCCTTCGTTTGACGGAACACCGCTCGGAATGCCTTCGCTCATTGAGATACTGATGCTTGCTACAGCTGCAGTTATACTGATTGTTACAAAAACAGATGGAATAAAGGCGGCACAGGGTAGTGTCTTTTCGGCCGGAATGCAAGCTGTTATTGCCATATTTGGTATAGCTTGGATGGGCGATACTTTTATCAATGGTAATATAGCGGAACTTACAGGTTCAATAGAACATCTTGTTACTGATATGCCTTGGCTTTTTGGCGGTGCATTGTTCGTTATGTCAATATTGCTCTATAGCCAGGCTGCCACGGTTCGTGCAATAGTCCCGCTTGGTGTGGCACTTGGTATAAATCCTATGATGCTCATAGCATTGTTCCCGGCTGTTAACGGATATTTCTTTATTCCGAATTATCCAACGCTTGTTGCAGCTATCAATTTTGATCGCACTGGAACAACCGGTATTGGCAAATGGGTGCTAAACCACTCGTTTATGCTTCCGGGATTGGTTGCTACGGTTGTGGCGATAATCGTCGGACTTTTGTTAATACAAGTTTATTGATAATGAATATGAGACTGTCTCTGGTTTTGAGGCAGTCTCTTTTTTTTATATTTTTGCATGGTAAATAATAGGCTGATGAAATATAGGGTGTGAACTTTGTCTTTCATAGCCAAAATGAGAATAAAATATGTTTTATACTTCGGGAAATCTTCTCTTGATTGGTTCGGTACTCATATTCTGCAGTATCCTCATAACAAAGGCTGGCGGTCGTTTTGGCTTGCCTACATTACTTTTGTTCCTTGTGGCAGGTATGCTTTTTGGACGTGATGGTCTTGGCATAGAGTTTGATAATGTAGGTCAGGCACAATTCGTAGGTATGGTGGCACTATGTGTCATATTGTTTACAGGTGGTTTGGAAACACGAATTGCTGATATAAAGCCGGTGCTTGGGTCGGGACTTACACTTTCCACAGTAGGTGTGTTATTGACTACTGCACTGACAGGATTATTTATCTATGCACTTGCAATGTGGGATGCACTCTCTTTTGAACTTCCACTGATAACTTGTTTCCTGCTGGCTGCTACAATGTCATCTACCGACTCGGCTACTGTATTCAACATACTTAGGGGTAAGAATATAAATCTAAAGAATAATCTGCAACCAATGTTGGAACTTGAGAGCGGTAGTAATGACCCTATGGCGTATATCCTTACTATAGTTCTGATACAACTTGCTCTTACTGTAGGAGACTCTTCTATGGGTACAGTTCAGGCAAATGTTCTGATTGTAGATTCCTTGAAGGTTCTTGTACAACAGTTTGCTGCAGGTATAATGATGGGTGCCGGAGCCGGATTTGCTACAGTGTGGATAATGAATAAGGTGAACTTGAACAATATTCCTCTCTATTCGATAATGTTGATGAGCATTGTCTTTTTTACCTTTGCTTTGACTGATATACTCGATGGTAATGGATATCTTGCGGTTTATATTGCTGGTATAATTGTTGGTAATAACAGAATAGGAAACCGCAAGCAGGTAGTAGCATTCTTTGACGGTATGACATGGATAATGCAGATAGGAATGTTCTTGCTGCTTGGTCTGCTTGTTGACCCAAGCGAGATGTGGAAAACTGCTATAGCGGCACTTTTTATAGGAGTGTTTATGATGTTTGTGGCACGTCCGGTGAGTGTGATGCTCTCGCTTATTCCGTTTAAGAATATCTCTGTTAAATCAAAGATATTTACTTCTTGGGTTGGTTTGCGTGGTGCTGTACCCATTATCTTTGCAATATATCCTGTTGTAGAGAATATTCCCGGTAGTGATGCGATATTTAATATAGTGTTCTTTATCACATTGCTTTCCATGGTATTACAGGGTGGTACAATTGTGATGGCCGCAGAAAAATTAGACCTCTTGTTACCTGCTGAGAAAGAGAAGAATTTTAATGTGGAACTTCCTGATGAAGCTGGCGAACAGAGTGAGATTACTGTAACCGAGGAGTTGCTTTGCGAGAAAGGAAAAACATTGCAGACGTTGGGGCTTCCGCAAGGTGTACTTGTTGTAATGATAAAACGCGGTGACAGGTATATCGTTCCAACAGGAACGGTTGAGTTACAAGCCGGAGACCATTTATTGACTATTGCAAGTTCCGAAATAGAAGAATAGATGATTGTAAAAAAGAAATAGGAAAACCAGTGGGTTTTCCTATTTCTTTTTTACATGTCGTCAAATAATATATAGTTGCTAAGTCCTGTCCATAGCGAAGGTTCTGTATGCTTTTCTACCGCTTTTTCTACATTGTCGGGGATGTTGCAGTAGAAATCGATTCCTGTAAAACTTTCAAGTTGATCTATGGTGCACACTGTTGTACGACTGTATCCCTTTTCATGCTTGAATAGCAGTCCTATGGATTTGTATGTGTTGTTCTTGAGACAGAGAAGTGCCATAAAATAATAGTTGGGAACTGTTGGACACTCTACTGAAGACCAATCGCTTTTCACGCTACGGTACTCGCCCTCTCTTATAGTAGCTCCTTTTACAACATATAGTGTGTCGCAGAAACCGCTGTTGCGGCCAAGTTTCTGTACTGTCAGCTCGCAGTCATTCCATGCACCGGTATTGAAACTGCTGTACATGGGAGAAATATTGCTATAGAAGAATGTCTGTTCATTGGCATCTTTTGAATAGACTCTGTCGTATGACGCAACAACATGTCCGCGTACAAAGCCGTTCCTGTTTATTTCGTCCTTGGTCATGACATAGTTTTTGGGCAGTTCGGGGTTTGGTTGGAATGGGTCGCCTCCCCATTCGGTGTCATCCCACCAATCACGTTTCCAGTTTATGCTTCTATTGCTTGGGTCAAATGTAAACGCAGTCCAACGGCAGTGCTTGCGTTCTGCATTGTGAGCAATGCTGTATGTGACATTTTCTTTGCCTGCTACAGTTGTAGTATGTGAAATAAATATGTCGGCTTTTTCTATAGAGGGAACTTCTATGCGAGTGGCGTATTTGCCCATACTTCTGTCGTTTGCATTCTTATTGCCCAATGATGTGCCTCCTGAACCACTGTTTGTGTTCTCATCACAAGCATATAAAAATAGTATAGCACAAATGTATATTAAGATTTTTTTCATAAAAGGCCTCTTTTGTTGTCGGGAATTTGTGGAAGGTCATTTATTGGCACAAAAAAAGGTGTACTTTAGATACACCTTTTTTGTATGTTTTGTAGCTTAGATTACTTCTTGATAGTCTTGCTATAACGGCTCATGAACTTATCTACGCGACCTGCTGTATCGACAAGTTTAGCTTTACCTGTATAGAAGGGGTGAGAAGTGTTTGAAATTTCAAGCTTGATCAATGGATAAGTCTCGCCTTCGAATTCAATAGTCTCCTTTGTGTTGCAAGTTGACTGAGAAAGGAAGCAATCGCCGTTTGACATGTCCTTGAATACAACCGGACGATAAGCTGCTGGATGGATGTCTTTTTTCATGTTTTTTATTGTTTTTAAATTATTTATATGCCGTTAACAGCGTAGTGCTGTATATAAGCTTTCGGGGTGCAAAATTAGTAAATCTTTTTATTATGACAAAATGTTTGGACTATAATTGTTGGCTAAATCGTTATTTTCTTGCATTTTTTGTAGTAAATGAGTCGTTGTTTACCAAATAAACGGTATAAGTGCTTTGATTGCTGTTTGTGAGGTGCGGCTCATTATTGGTCTTGATTAGTTATTGAAAATTCTTGAGCCTACTCTTACATGTGTACTGCCATGTTTGATGGCGATGGGGTAGTCGTCGCTCATTCCTGCAGATATTATGTCAAAATCCTTGTCGTTGCTGAAGTGTTTTTCCTTGATTTCCTTGAATAATGATTCTACAGTAGCGAACTCTTTGTCAATCTGTTCTTCATCATCGGTATTGCTTGCCATACACATTACACCACGTATCTTTACATGTTGCAGGCTCTGCCATTCCCCCTCTTTTAACATAGAACGCAGTTCTTCTGTCGTAAACCCGAATTTGCTCTCTTCTTCGGCTATATGGATTTGCAGCAGGCAGTTTATGACACGTCCGCATTTTGCAGCATGTTTTTCAACTTCCTGTAACAATTTGTAACTGTCTATGCTGTGTATTAGATGTATGAATGGGGCGATATATTTAATTTTATTACTTTGTAAATGCCCAATGAAATGCCAATTTATATCTTTTGGCAATAGCTCATGTTTTTTCACGAGATCTTGTGCCTTGCTCTCGCCAAAATCGCGTTGACCGGCTTCGTAAGCCTCCATGACGGCTTCGGCCGGGTGATATTTTGATACAGCAATAAGTGTCACACCTTGTGGTAGGGTGGCACTTATTGCATTTATCTCTTTTTCAATTCTCTTATCAGCCTTCATAATGGAAAATATCTACGATGGCACTCTCGTTTACCGAAACAAGATCGTAGTCCATGATAGAGTCCTCCATGTGTTTGTTAAGGTTCTTTACAGCATTGGTGACATCCTCTGCTTTGACAAGAATTACAACTGAAGATTTTTTCTCTTTTGCTGAAACTTCGTCAATTGTAATCATTGAGATCTTGCATTTGAACCATTTGTCGGCAGTCTCACTGTTGCTGTCAACAAGTTCGTTGTATTTTGTACGCTCCATCTTGTTGATATTGAACTCGCCTGTTACTTGTGGCTGCAATTCCTGAGTCAATCTTTTTTCAATTTCGGTAAATGTAAAGCCTTGTACCAAATACACTTCATTAACTTTTGTATTAAGACCTTTTTCTCCGGCACGCTCATAAGCGACCTTACATTCAAACCAACTCTGTACCATATTAGAAATATTTTATTTGTGTTAAAAACTTTGTAGTCGCGAGAATCTAGCGACTACAAAGTTAGCAAATGAAACCAAATATTCATTGTTTATCTACCACTTTTATGCAAAATATTTCTTTCGGTCATTATTGCGTCGCAGTATAAAGTTGAGTAAGCTGAAATTCTCATCATCTTCGTCGAATTCATATTCTTCGTCAACTTCATTATAATTCTCCTCTTCTTCAACGTACTCATCACTATCCTCGTCGTACTCAATTTCGGCCCTTGCAGTGCTATGCTTTAGTTCGCGTAGCTCTGGGTAAACTCCCAATAGTACCAACTCTTCAAATGGTGACATGGGATCGCCTTTTTCCCGGCTTATTGCATCAAGCAATTCGCATAACTCTTTCTCTAACATGGTTTAGGTTTTTAGTGGTTATAATTCTCTTTCTCTAAAGTTGTTGCTGTGTAAATGTTTACTGTTGCGGTGGCGTATAAATTCTTTGGTGAAACAGTTCTCATGCTCAATGCGTGCAAGCAATGTGGCTTCGTACTCCTTGAATGATGTGATACTGTTTCTTGCCACTCCGCTTGTCATGGCTGCTTTTGCTACAGCCGAAGAAACTTTTGTTACTAAACGTCTGTCACCGGGAGTTGGAATTATGTAATCCTTTCCGAATGACAGGCGACGACCGTAACATTCTTCAATTTCTTTTGGTGTTTCGGCCTGAGCTATAGCAGCAATGGCATGAGCTGCTGCAATCTTCATCTCTTCATTGATGAGTGTTGACAGGGTGTCTAATGCTCCACGGAACAGGTAGGGAAATGCAATAAGGTTATTTATCTGATTGGGTGCATCACTTCGTCCGGTGGCAACTATGGCATCATTACGTAACTCTTTTGCATGCTTGTACGCGATTTCGGGTACCGGGTTTGCGAGGGCGAATATTATAGGCTCTTTTCCCATTGACAGAATCTCTTCATCGTTCAAGATGTTGCCTTTGGAAAGTCCTATGAAAATATCTGCCTCTTTAATTGCTTGTGATAACGTGGAAATCTCTTTTTCACAAGCGAACTCCTTCTTGTATTTGTTAATGTCTTTGCGGCTTTTGGTTATCACGCCCTTGCTGTCAACCATAACAAGTTCTTTTATTCCTATCTGTTTTAAGATTCTTGCGGTGGATATTCCTGCTGAACCGGCTCCGCAGATAACAGCTTTTGTATTAGCAAAGTTCCGACCGGTTATTTTACAGGCATTGATTACAGCAGCGGTGATAACAACGGCTGTACCATGTTGGTCATCGTGCAGTACGGGAATGTCGAGAAGGTTACGGAGCCTTTCTTCTATATAAAAACATTCCGGTGCTTTAATATCCTCAAGATTTATTCCACCAAAGGTTGGAGCAATGGATTGGATAGCCGAAATGATTCTATCGGGCTCATTCTCGCTCAATTCTATGTCAAAGGCATCTATGTCGGCATAGAGCTTGAAAAGCATAGCCTTTCCTTCCATTACGGGCTTTGATGCAAGGGCACCAATGTTGCCAAGCCCAAGTACAGAACTGCCGTTTGAAATTACAGCAACAAGGTTTCCTTTATTGGTGTAGCGATATGCTTTCCAGCGATCTTTGTCTATCTCTATTGCTGGTTCTGCCACACCTGGCGTGTAGGCGAGTGCAAGTTGTTGTGGTGAATCAACCTCTTTGGTGGGGGTAATACCTGTTTTACCGCCTCTTGGTATAGCATGGTATTCCAAGGCTTTTTCTTTGAAACTCTTTTCCATAGACTTTTTTGAATATAACAACTGCCTATTTTAAAAGTTTGCCAGAATGGTTGTTGTTTACTTATTTTTAAATGGACATCTTTTGCTGTCTCGTTCTAAAATCTTATCTTCGCGGTAGTTTTGGATTGATAGCTGATAATAGAGATTTTACTTGGATTTGATATGGATAATTTTTTAGAATTGTTGAAGAACAGACGCAGCTCACGTATTTTTACAGGGGAGCCTGTTGATAAGGATACCGTTTGTAATATTATGAAGGCGGCCCTTATGTCACCTTCGGGACACCGCATAAATCCTTGGGAGTTTATTCTTGTAGAGGATAAAGAGATGCTGAAAACTCTTTCTAAAAGCAAGGAGCATGGCTCTGCACTTCTTGAGGGTGCGGCAATGGCTGTAGTGGTAATTGCTGATACTAAAAAGACCGATGTGTGGATTGAGGATTGTTCTATAGCAACAATTATAATGCAGCTCGCTGCTGAGGCGGCTGGCATTGGCAGTTGTTGGGTACAGATACGTTGTCGCTATAATGCCGACGGTGTCCTGTCGGAGGATTTTGTACGTGCGACACTTGGGATTCCGGCCGATTATGCAGTTCTTTCTGTTGTGGCTTTAGGACACAAGGCTCGAGAGACAAAGCCCTTCGATGAAGAGAAAATGCAGTGGGAAAAGATACATATAGGACGTTTTGGTGGTGAATGATAGAATAGTTATGGTGGGAGCGGGCAACATGGCGACAGCTTTGGCTCTCTCTCTTAAAAATGCGGGCAACACGCTTGTTGCTGTGTGGAGCCGCACTACGGAGTCGGCACAAATGCTCGCCGACAAATTGCAATGTGCATATACTTGTGATATAGCATCTTTGCCGTCGGCCGATATTTTCATAATATCGGTAGTGGATAGTGTGCTTCATAATGTTGCATCGCAAGTGGTGGCGAGATATCCCAATGCACTGATTTTACACACAGCCGGTAGCATTGACATGGAGATGCTGCACTCTGCCGGAGCAACAAATTACGGCGTGCTTTATCCAATGCAGACGGTAAACAAACATAAGGTGGTGTCGCTGCGTGACGTTACAACGTTTATTGAAGGATGTAACGATGAAACAATAAAAAGGGTAGAGGTTCTTGCTCGCACAATAAGTGACAAGGTTGTTTATGCAACGAGCAAGCAACGTTCTTATCTTCATGTTGCAGCGGTATTCACATGTAACTTTTCAAATGTGATGTATAATGTGGCTTCCGAGATTCTTAAAGAACAGGGCTTGCCTTTTGATGCAATGCTTCCGCTCGTTGATGAAGCGGCACGTAAGGTGCATAATATGTCACCGTCCGAAGCACAGACCGGTCCGGCACGTCGTGGTGACAGTAATGTTATGAATACTCATCTGTCTATGCTTAATGGGGAACATGCTGCTATATATTCACAACTTAGCGAATACATTCTTAGAAGAAACAAATAACTATGATAAACTACGATCTCAAAAAGGTTAAGGCTCTTTTTTTTGATGTTGATGGTGTCTTGAGCCGCACAACAGTTCCAATGGCTCTCACCGGTGAACCTCTGCGTACGGTAAATACAAAAGACGGCTACGCCCTGCAACTTGCTGTGAAGTGTGGCTTGCATGTGGCTGTGATAACAGGGGCACGCAATGAATCGTTGAAGGTTCGTTACAAAGGTCTGGGGATAAATGATGTTTATATAGGTGCATCTGTAAAAAAAGATTGCCTTGATGAACTTATGTGTATGTATGAGCTTGCTCCGGAGGAGATACTTTACATGGGTGATGATATTCCCGATTATGAGGTTATGCAGGCAGTAGGGCTTCCTGTTTGTCCGGCTGACGCGGCTGTGGAAATAAAGCAATTGTCAAAATATATTTCTCCGGTTATTGGTGGCGAAGGTTGTGTTCGTGATGTGATAGAACAGGTTCTTCGTGCAAATAAACTGTGGATGGAGGAAGGAAATGCGTTTTCTTGGTGAAATTAAGTTCGTCAAGAATCTCCAAACAACAAAGTCTTTTATTGCAAAATAAGAAAAAAGAGACACTTGTTTACTGTATTTGAGACTGCTGACAATAAGTAAACAGACTTTTTATATTGCTTGCGTTTAATAAATTACCTAATTTGGTGGTTTGTTGAACGCAAGTTTGTATCTTCGCATATTGTAATGATAAATTGATTTGTTTATGCTTGATAATTTAAAGAAATACAAGGTTGTTCTTGCATCGGCATCGCCACGTCGCAGGGAACTTTTGAGTGGAATTGATGTTGATTTTGAGGTACGTGTTCTTCCCGATGTGGATGAGTCGTTTCCCGACTCTTTGCAGGGTGGGGATATTCCGCTTCATATCAGTAGAAAGAAAGCCGATGCTTATCGTGCTGTAATGTCCGATGATGAACTTGTAATTACAGCAGACACTATCGTGTGGCTCGATGGCGTGGCTCTTGGCAAGCCTGTTGATGAGGATGATGCTCGTCGCATGTTGGGTAACATGTCGGGAAAAACTCATTCGGTGTTTACCGGTGTGACAATTACCACAAAAGAGGTTCAACGTAGTTTTGTGGCTCAGTCTGATGTTACTTTTACATCTCTTACGGCAGAGGAAATTGATTATTATGTTGCAAAATACCGTCCAATGGATAAAGCCGGTGCTTATGGCGTTCAGGAGTGGATAGGGTATATTGGCATGACTAATATCAATGGTTCTTATTTCAATGTTATGGGATTGCCGGTACAGCGTCTTTACAGTGAACTTAAAATGATTCCGTAATGGTTTGTGCGAGCGGCGATTATTGCTTTGCTCGCATTTTTTCTCTCTTTGCACTGATGTTCGAAGATATTCTGCACTCGCTACAAAATATATTAAAGCAAGCTTTATATATTTATCTCGTTTTTTTACTATCTTTGCACTTTATTACGGAAAGACTGTATTATTTTGAAATATTACCTGTAATTTATGGATAAAATAAGAAATTTTTGCATCATTGCTCACATTGACCATGGTAAATCAACTTTGGCCGACCGTCTTTTGGAGACCACAAAGACTATCAATATTACCGAAGGCCAGATGTTGGACAATATGGACTTGGAGAAAGAACGTGGAATTACTATAAAAAGTCATGCTATTCAAATGGAGTACATGTACAATGATGAGAAATATATTCTCAACTTGATTGATACTCCGGGACACGTTGACTTTTCGTATGAGGTTTCACGCTCTATTGCGGCGTGTGAGGGTGCTTTGCTTGTTGTAGATGCAACACAGGGCGTTCAGGCTCAAACTATTTCGAATCTATATATGGCTGTTGATCAGGGATTGGAGATTATTCCTGTCATCAACAAATGTGATATGATTAACGCTATGCCCGAGGAGGTGAAGGATGAAATAGTTGATCTCTTGGGTTGCGATCGTGACGAAATTATCGAGGCTTCGGGAAAAACCGGTATGGGTGTAGAGGATATCTTAAAAGCTGTTGTGGAACGTATCCCGGCTCCACAGGGTGATGAAGAGGCTCCGTTGCAGGCTCTTATCTTTGACTCGGTATTTAACTCGTTCCGCGGTATCATCGCTTATTTCAAAATTACTAATGGCGTGTTGCGTAAAGGTGACAAAGTTAAATTCTTCAATACCGGAAAGGAATATGATGCCGATGAAATTGGTGTTTTGAAAATGGAACTTTCTCCACGTCAGGAGTTGCGTACCGGTGATGTTGGCTATATAATTTCAGGTATCAAAACTTCACGCGAGGTAAAGGTTGGTGATACCATTACACACATTGCTCGTCCTTGTAGTGAGGCTATATCAGGCTTTGAGGAGGTGAAGCCAATGGTCTTTGCCGGTGTATATCCTATAGATGCCGAGGATTATGAGGATTTGCGTGCTTCACTTGAGAAATTACAGTTGAACGACGCTTCACTGACATTCTCTCCGGAATCTTCTGCAGCGTTGGGCTTTGGCTTCCGTTGCGGTTTTCTCGGTTTACTCCATATGGAGATTGTTCAGGAGCGTCTTGATAGAGAGTTCGATATGAGTGTTATCACTACTGTACCTAACGTTTCGTACATGGTGTATGACAAGCAGGGTGTTGCTAAAGAGGTACACAACCCCGGTGGTATGCCCGACCAGACTCTCATTGACCACATTGAGGAACCGTATATCAACGCAAGTATCATTACACGTGCCGAATATATTGGCCCTATCATGACACTCTGTCTTTCAAAACGCGGTGAACTTTTGAAGCAGGAGTTTATCACTGGTAACCGTGTCGATATCCGTTTCTTGTTGCCACTTGGTGAAATTGTGATAGATTTCTATGATAAATTGAAGAGTATTTCAAAGGGTTATGCCTCTTTTGACTATCATCCTGCAGGCTTCAGAACTTCTAAGTTGATTAAACTTGATATTTTGCTTAATGGCGAGCCTGTAGATGCTCTCTCTACATTGACTCACGTCGATAATGCCTATGGTCTTGGTCGTCAGATGTGTGAAAAACTCCGCGACCTTATTCCAAGACAGCAGTTCGACATTGCTTTGCAGGCTGCAATAGGTACAAAAATCATTGCTCGTGAGACAATCAAGCAGGTGCGTAAGGATGTTACTGCAAAATGTTATGGAGGTGACGTTTCTCGTAAACGTAAACTTCTTGAGAAGCAGAAGAAAGGTAAGAAACGTATGAAGCAGATTGGTAACGTTGAGGTGCCACAGAAAGCATTCTTGGCGGTACTGAAACTTGACTAAGATAAGAATTTGAAACATTAGTGATACTAAGATAATAGAATATGGGAATATTCAGTTTTTTCAGCAAAGAGAAGAAAGAAGTTCTTGATCAGGGACTTTCAAAAACCAAAGAGAGTGTCTTTGGTAAGATAGCACGTGCCATTGCCGGTAAAAGTGAGATTGATGATGAGGTGCTCGACAATTTGGAGGAGGTGCTTGTGACATCTGATGTTGGCGTTGAGACAACGCTCAAAATTATTGATCGTGTACAGAAGCGTGCTGCACGTGATAAATTTATGAATACAAATGAGCTGAACAAGTTGCTTAAGGATGAGATTGCTCAGCTTCTTATGGAGAATAATACAAACGACGGCGATTCATTTGATGTACCGGCTTCGGAAGGTAAGCCTTATGTTATTATGGTTGTTGGCGTTAATGGCGTTGGTAAAACAACCACTATAGGTAAACTTGCACATCAGTTCAAGAAAGCCGGTAAAAAAGTTTATCTTGGTGCAGCCGATACATTCCGTGCAGCAGCGGTAGAGCAGTTGGTGGAATGGGGACATCGTGCCGATGTTCCTGTAATCAAGCAGGGAATGGGTTCCGATCCTGCATCGGTAGCTTTTGATACATTATCCTCGGCAGTTGCTAATGATGCCGATGTTGTTATCATTGATACTGCAGGTCGTCTCCATAACAAAGTGGGCTTGATGAATGAGCTGACAAAAATCAAGAATGTAATGAAGAAGGTTGTTCCTACAGCCCCAAATGATGTACTTCTTGTTCTTGATGGCTCTACAGGACAGAATGCGTTTGAACAGGCAAAGCAATTTACCAAGGCAACCGAGGTTACTTCGCTTGCTATCACAAAACTCGACGGAACAGCAAAGGGTGGTGTGGTTATTGGAATCAGTGATCAGTTCAAGATACCTGTGAAATACATCGGTCTTGGTGAGGGAATAGATCACTTGCAGATTTTCAACCGCGAGGAGTTTGTTGATTCATTATTTGGATAAACAATGAAGAAAAATCGTGTAGATGTCATAACAATGGGTTGTTCCAAGAATCTTGTTGATTCGGAGCATCTTATGCGTCAGCTTCAAGAGTGTGGATATGAAGTTACGCACGACAGTGAAGAGCCTTGTGGCTCTATTGCTGTTATAAATACCTGTGGCTTTATTGGTGACGCAAAACAAGAATCTATAAACATGATTCTTGAGTTCTGCCAACGCAAAGAGGAGGGTGACCTTGAAAAACTCTATGTAATGGGTTGTCTCTCGGAACGCTATCTGACCGAACTGCGTGAGGAGATATCACAGGTAGATAAGTTCTATGGTAAATTTAATTGGACTGAACTTGTTGCCGATTTAAAGAGTGAATATAAGCCTGAACTTGCTAATGAGCGTGTGCTTACAACTCCCGGACACTATGCCTTCTTGAAAATATCTGAAGGCTGTAACCGTAGATGTGCATATTGTGCCATTCCTATAATAACAGGTGCACACAAATCGCGTCCAATCGAGGAAATTCTTGATGAGGTGCGTTATCTTGTTTCAAAAGGTGTTAAGGAGTTTCAGATTATAGCACAGGAACTGACATTCTACGGTGTGGATTTATACAAGAAACAGAGTATTGCTGAACTTGTAGAGAGAATATCCGATATTGAAGGTGTGGAGTGGATACGTCTGCACTATGCTTACCCTTCAAAATTTCCTTATGACCTTTTGCGTGTAATGCGTGAAAGGAAAAATGTTTGCAAGTATCTTGATATTGCATTACAACATGTGAGCACCAAAATACTTAAGAAAATGTTACGCAATGTGACAAAAGAGGATACATACGCTCTTGTAGAGAAATTCCGTCAAGAGGTACCCGGCATTTGTTTGCGTACCACAATGATGGTTGGTTTCCCCGGGGAGACTGACAAGGATTTTGAGGAACTTGTTGAGTTTGTGAAATGGGCAAAATTCGACCGTCTTGGTGCATTTGCATATAGTGAGGAAGATGGTACTTATGCAGCTAAGAACTATAAGGATAATGTTTCCAAAAAGAAAAAGCAGGAACGTCTTGACCGCCTTATGGATATACAACAGAGAATTTCAACAAGGCTGAACGGTGAAAAGATTGATAAGGTTTATAAGACCATTATCGACAGGGTAGAGGGTGATTATTATATAGGTAGAACAGAATTTGATTCTCCCGATGTCGATACAGAGGTCCTGATAAATATCAATGAGGGCGAATTGAAGATTGGTGATTTTTATAATGTGCGTATAACTGACGCTACTGAATTTGATTTGATGGGTTCGGTAGAAGCATAAATATATTATATAATGAATAACAAGGAATTTATCGCGAAACTGGCAAAGCGGTGTGGCATGACACCGGCAGAAGCAGCAAAGAATGTTGATTTGTTCATAAATGTTATGACTGAGCGTCTAAAAGAGAATGACCAGTTGAATATCTCGGGTTTTGGTGTTCTTGAGGTCAAGATGCGTAATGAGAGATTGTCGGTTAATCCAAAGACCGGCCAACGCTTTCTTGTTCCACCAAAGATTGTTCCAACATTCCGTCCGAGCAGTAAACTTAAAGATAAATTCAAATAAAATAAGGTGCAGTTATGGATGCTAAATTAAATCACTCCGACTTAAGTCAACTGCTCTCTAAGGAAGCCGGTTTGACAATGGTTAAGGCCGAAGCCTTAACAAAGGCTCTTTTTGACCTTATAATAGAAGGCCTTGCAGAAGATGGTATTGTAAAGATAAACAGTCTTGGTACATTTAAAATCACCGAGGTTGCCGACCGAAGCAGTGTGAATGTCAATACAGGTGAAAAATTTGAGATAAAAGGACATAATAAACTGACCTTTGTTCCAGCAGAATCGTTGAAAGATGAGGTAAACCAACCTTTCGCAATGTTTGAACCGGTAGAGGTTAATGCCGATTTGTGTGACGAGGAACAGGCTTTAGAGGAACAGGAAAATGAAATCTCCGACAACTTGCCTGAGATAGCAGCTGAAAAAACAGAAACTGAGGTTGCCGAAGAGGTTGTAGAGACTTCCACAACAAGTGAAGTTGAAGAGAAAGAAGAAACTCTCCCGGAGAATGTAATTGCAGAGAAACATGTTGAGGAGGTTTCAGCTCCAGCAAAACGTCCTGAACCGGTGCTTGTTCGTGTTCCCAAGAAAGATAAAGGAATAAAGAAGGATGCACCTAAAGAGAAGAAAAATAATAAACCTTATTATATAGTCCTGCTTGCGGCTATGCTTGTTGCAATGGCATATCTGTTGTACAATGCAGATATGGATATTTTCAAGAGTGCAGAGAAGTGTGTTCCTGCTCAGGAAAATATTGTTGCAACTAATGTAGTTAAGGTTACAGAAGAACCTGTCGTTAAGCAAGAACCTGTTGCTGTTGAGGTGGTGGAGAATGTTAAGGTTGTAGAGGAAAAGAGCGAGGCTTATGCTTTTGTTATGGTTGAAGAGCTTGAAGCACGCGATTTGGCTAAAATAACAGTGGCTGATACCGATTTATATACTATAACAGGTGAATTATGTCGCCATAGCGTAAAGAGTAACGAAACTTTGACAAGGATTGCTCTTAAATATTACGGTAGCAAAAAGTTGTGGCCATACTTGGTGAAGCATAATAAACTTGCACGTCCCGATGCTCTTGGCAAAGGCATGGATATTTCTATACCAATGTTGGAGCCTGTTGAGTAATAATGCGTTAAAGTTTGTTTAACTATAACATTGGTTAAAGCTCTTTTTGGAATTTTAACACACAGTATTTGTTAAAAGCAGTAATTTTGGAAAAATAAAACCGAATTAAAATATAATTATGAGTACAACAATTGATATTCGTCAGTTGAACGAGATGATAGAGAAACAGAGTGGCTTTGTCACTAATCTGCAAGCCGGAATGAATCAGGTGATTGTGGGGCAGAAACATTTGGTGGAATCACTTCTTATAGGTCTTTTGGCCGACGGTCATATCCTTTTGGAAGGTCTCCCCGGTTTGGCAAAGACTCTTGCTATAAAAACATTGTCGGAACTTATTGATGCCGATTTCAGCCGTATTCAGTTTACTCCCGACCTTTTGCCTGCCGATGTTGTAGGTACAATGGTTTATAGCCAAAAGAGTGAGGAGTTCAAGGTAAAGCAAGGTCCTGTTTTTGCAAACTTTGTGCTTGCCGATGAGATTAACCGTGCTCCGGCTAAGGTACAGAGTGCTTTGCTTGAAGCTATGCAGGAACGTCAGGTGACAATAGGCAAGGAGACTTTCAAGATGCCACAACCATTCCTTGTTCTTGCAACACAGAACCCTATAGAGCAGGAGGGTACATATCCTCTTCCCGAGGCACAGGTTGACCGTTTCATGCTCAAAGTGGTTATCGGTTATCCCGAATTGTCCGAAGAGAAGCTGATTATTCGCCAGAATATCACAGGTGAGAAGATTGAGGTTAAGCCAATTCTTAAACCCGAAGAGATTGTAGAGGCACGCAAAGTAGTACGTCAGGTATATATTGATGAGAAGATTGAGCAATATATCGCTGATATTGTCTTTGCAACACGTTATCCCGAGAAATATGGTCTTAAAGAACTCAACGGAATGATTTCCTTTGGTGCATCTCCACGTGCTTCAATCAATTTGGCTCTTGCTGCACGTGCATACGCCTTTATCAAACGCAGAGGTTACGTCGTTCCTGAGGATGTCCGTGCCGTTGCACATGATGTATTGCGTCACCGCATTGGTTTGAGCTATGAGGCTGAGGCAAGCAATATGACTCCCGATGAGATGGTAAGCCTTATATTGAATCGCGTTGAGGTACCTTAATATATGGATACAAGTGAGCTAATCAAAAAGGTTCGCAAAATTGAGATAAAGACACGCGGTCTTTCTCACAATATCTTCGCCGGACAATATCACTCGGCTTTCAAAGGTCGAGGTATGTCGTTCAGCGAAGTACGTGAATACCAATATGGTGATGATGTCCGCGATATCGACTGGAATGTGACGGCACGTTTCAATAAACCTTACATAAAGGTTTTTGAAGAGGAACGTGAATTGACCGTCATGCTCATCGTTGACCTTTCGGATAGTCTTGACTTTGGTACTGTAAACCAGACAAAACGCGAAATGGTTACAGAGATTGCGGCAACCATAGCATTTGCTGCAATACAGAACAATGATAAGATTGGTGTGATATTCTTTACCGATAGAGTAGAGAAATTCATACCTCCACAGAAAGGAAAAAAACATATACTTTATATCATACGCGAATTGTTGAATTTTGAGCCACAGAGCAAGAAAACCAATATCAGTGTACCTCTTGAATATTTGACAAATGCAATAAAGAAACGCTGTACAGCATTTCTTATAAGCGACTTTATTGATAATGGCGATTACAAGAATGCAATGACCATTGCCAACCGAAAGCATGATCTTGTGGCTATTCAGGTCTATGACAGACGCATTGCCGAAATGCCTGAGATTGGTCTTGTGAAATTCCGTGATGCAGAAACCGGCGAGGAGATATATGTCGATACATCATCGCCAAAGGTTCAGGAGGCTCAACGTCTATGGTGGAATGAACAGTGCAAGAAGAGGGACGAAGTGTTGAAGAAGAGTCGGGTCGATTCAGTTTCAATAAGTACCGACCAGGATTATGTAAAGGCTCTGCTCAATCTTTTTGCAAAACGCAGTTGATTCAGTGACAATAATGAAAAAAAGAGTAATATATATAATTTTATTCCTGTTTGTATGTCTTGGCAGTGCTACATCGCAGAATGTGGTGCTTAATGCCGAAATAGACACATTCCAGATGATTATCGGTGAACAGACAAAGATAAAACTGGAATTGTCTGTTGATGCCGGCAGTAAGGTGAAAATGCCCGAGACAGGCAATGATATCGTGTCGGGAATAGAGATTCTTGAAAAAAGGAACAGCGTAAGGAGTATAAATGAGGGAAAACGCGAGATATATGTTAATGAGTATCTTGTAACCTCTTTTGACAGCACTTTGTACGAAATACCACCATTTGAGGTATTTGTCGATGATAGTGTGTTCAAGTCAAATTCTCTTGCATTGGCAGTCTATTCTGTCCCCATCGATACCGCAAATCTACAGAATATATGTGGTCCTAAAGAGGTTTGGGATGTAGAACTGACATGGGAGGAATATCGTGATGCTGTTCATTTAGGAATCATACTTCTTTTCTTTGCTTTGGCATTGGCCTGGGTTGTTGTAAGGTTTGTAAAGAACAAACCTATTATAAGAATTGTGAAGGTAAAACCAAAAGAGCCTTCGCACGTAGTGGCGTTGAGCAGGATTGATGAAATAAAGAACGATGCGTCGTGGCGTTTGGAAAACAACACAAAGGAGTATTATACAAAATTGACCGATGCTCTGCGTGAGTATATGCATAACCGCTTTAAATTCAATGCAGCAGAGATGACAACAGCCGAAATCATTGATTATCTGCATAAGATTGAGAGCAAGGAGAATATTGCCGAGCTGAGAGAGATTCTGGAGGTTGCCGACCTTGTAAAGTTTGCCAAGTTCCACCCCACAATGAACGAAAAAGATCTCAATATGTCAAATGCAATAGACTATGTCAATGCAACAAAGAATATTGAAGAGGAGAAGCAGGAACCTGTAGAAAAACGTATTGTAAACAAGCGTTCTTTGTTTGAGAAACGTATGCTAATAGCATCTATTATTGCTATTGTGATAATTCTTATAGCAGTAGTGGTGCTTTTGACAACCGATTTATATAACTTGTTTAGTTAAAAGAATTATAAAATGTTTTTTGCTAATATATCATATCTATTGCTCTTTATTCCGCTTATAGCATACATTGTATGGTATCTTGTAAGAGGTAAAAAATTAGAACCCTCTATGAAGGTTTCTACGACTTTGCCTTTTGCTAAAGGTATAAAGAGCTTCAGAAACAGAATACTTCATGTGCCTTTCATTCTGAGGATGATAGTATTTTCTATGGTTATTATCATTCTTGCCCGTCCGCAGTCGAGCGACAGTTGGGAAGAGAGTGATATAGAGGGTATAGACATTATGCTGGCTACTGACGTTTCTACAAGTATGTTGGCAATGGATTTGCAACCCAACCGTATTGAGGCTGCAAAAGAGGTTGCTGCTAATTTTGTCAATGGCAGAAAGAACGACAATATTGGCTTGACAATTTTTGCAGGCGAGAGCTTTACACAGTGTCCTCTTACAATAGACCATGCTGTGTTGCTCAATATGCTTAATGCCGTAAAATGTGACATCGCACTGAACGGAGTCATACAGGACGGTACTGCTATTGGTATGGGTATTGCCAACGGTGTTTCGCGTCTCAAGGACAGCCAAGCAAAATCCAAGGTGATTATTCTGTTGACCGATGGTTCAAATAATAGCGGTGAGATTTCTCCCGAGGCTGCCGCAGAGATTGCCAAAGAATTTGGTATAAGAATTTATACCATAGGTGTTGGTACAAACAATAAAACAGCTCCGTTCCCCTATAACGGTACTGTTGTAAATGTTCCTGTAGAAATTGATGAGACTACGCTTAAGAATATCGCCGATATAACAAATGGAAAGTATTATCGTGCTACGAGCAAGGAGAGTCTTGGAGAGATATATAACGAGATTGACAAGTTGGAGCGTACAAAACTGCATGCAAAGCAGTTCAGTGCATACAATGAGGAGTATCATATATTTGCTCTCATTGCATTGCTGGCACTATTGCTTGAGATAATATTACGCAATACAGTTTTGAGAAAGATCCCTTAAAGCATTATAAAAATGAGATTTGCAAACCCTGAATATCTATATCTGCTTATAATTCTTCCTGTAATTCTGTTACTGTTTCTATTTTCCAATTACAGACGAAGAAAAAGAATTGAGCGTTATGGCGACCCGCAGTTGCTTAAAGCCTTTATTCCGGCTTGGGCCTCGTTGAGCAGTAAAATATCTTTTTGGTTTTCATTCGTAGCATTGACGCTTATAATATTCATTCTTGCCCGTCCGCAGTTTGGTGCAAAGAAGGAAAGTGTGACCACACGCGGTGTCGAGGTTGTTGTGGCACTTGATATCTCCAATTCTATGTTGGCCGATGATATCACTCCCAACAGGCTTGAAAAGGCGAAAAGACTTATATCGCGAATAATAAACAAGTCCGACAAAAATAAGGTAGCTCTTATTGTTTTTGCTGGTGATGCCTTTGTACAGTTGCCTATAACCGATGACTTTATTTCGGCCAAGATGTTCTTGGAGAGCATAACTCCATCGTTGATAGATAGACAAGGTACCGATGTGGCCTCGGCGATAGATCTTGCGGTAAAGAGTTTTACTCCCAATGAGAAAGTGGGTAAGGCTGTTATAATAATAACTGACGGTGAGAATCATGAAGGTGGTGCCGAAGAGGCAGCACAACGTGCGGCAGAGAAGGGTATCAATGTCTTTGTTCTTGGAATTGGTACCGAAAAGGGTGGAAGAATACCTTTGAACGGAAAGAACGAATATATGCGTGATGGCGATGGATATATTGTAGTTACTAAACTCAATGAGGAGATGGCTAACAATATTGCCAAAGCCGGAAAAGGTACATACGTGCGAGTGGATAACACCAATAATGCCCAGACAATTATAGAGAACGAACTTGATAAATTGCAGAAGGATGATATAAAGACCGAAGTCTATACCAAATATAAGGAGCAGTTCGGTGTATTGGCAGTTATGCTTCTAATGGTTTTGGTATTGGATATAATCGTGAAGGTGGTATTTGATGCTGTAAACAAGGAGAAGAACAGCAAGTCTTGATAATTTAGATTGTTATGAAAAAGATAAAACCTCGATATATAATATATATAACTCTGCTTGTATTGGCGGTTATTGCGGTTCTCTATTCGGGAATATCGCTTATAGTAGCAGGTTCACCAATGCTGAAGAGTTTTCGTGAGCATTTGAAGAGTGCCAATGCCTATCATGCCGACAGTCTTTACAATAATGCTATAGAACCTTACCAGAGAGCATTGGATATGGAGCCAATGAGTGGTGTGGCAAACTATAACAGTGCCACAAACTTATTGTTGAAGAACTATAAAGATATTAAAGACAATATTGCCGAACCCGAGGTGGTGGCTAATATCTACAATGATGCCAACGAACGTTTCTTGGTTGCAGCAAATGCCGACAATGAAAAGGAGCAGATGGCGGCTGTATATCATAATTCAGCCCTTGTGTATCATCTTACCGACTCTTTGGAGATGGCAGCCGAGGCATATAAGGAATCTTTGAGAAATAATCCCAAAGATGATGAAACACGTTATAACCTTGCTGTCGTTCTCTATCTCTTGAAACAGAATCAGCAGAACCAACAGAACCAGCAACAGGATCAGCAGCAGAATCAACAGGAGAACAAAGAGGAACAGCAGCAACAACAGCAAAATCAACAGCAACAGCAGCAGAACCAGGATAAACAGGAGAATAATCAGCAGAATCAGGAACAGAAAGAGCAGGAGCAACAGCAGCAACAACAGCAGCAGGCTGCTGAGCAGGATATGACAAAGGAGAATGCCGAGAGATTGCTCGAAGCTGCAATGCAAGATGAGAAAGGTGTGCTTGAGAAGGTGAAACAGGATGCCAACAAGTCAAAGAAAAGAAGACTTGAGAAGAACTGGTGACAAAAGATTGATTACATAATACAAAAAGAATAAACAGATAAATGAGAAGGTTATTATTGACATCACTACTGTTAATGTTTGCAATATTGACTGTATGTGCCGATGAGGTTACTTTTGTGGCTTCGGCACCTAAGTCGGTGGTTGTGAACCAGCAGTTCCGTTTGTCTTATAAAGTGAACAGAGCAAAAGTAAAAGAACCGTCATTATCAGACATTCCCGACTTTAGAATACTCAGTGGTCCTAACCGTTCAACTCAACAAAGTATTCAAATGATGAACGGAAAAATGGAGTCAACAGAATCGGTAACTTTTACATACATTCTATTAGCCGAGAAAGAGGGAGAATTTACTCTTCCGGCAGCTACTGTAACCGTCGATGGCGAAAAGGTGACATCGAATGCAGTAAAAGTTAAAGTATTACCCGAAGATAAAAATGCAGGCTCATCACAGGGCAGGTCAAGCAGGGATAGGGTAGAACGTAATTCATCATCGACAAAAATTGCCGATGATGAGCTCTTTGTACGTGCAACGCTCAACAAGACCAAGGTCTTTGAACAAGAGGCTGTTCTGCTTACATACAAGGTCTATTCGCTTGTGAACCTGACAAATTTGAGCAATCCAACTCCTGAACTGAAAGATTTTCACATACAGGAGGTTGACCTTTCACGCGACAAGCAATTTGAGCTCGACCGTTACAACGACCGTAACTATAACTCTATAGTATGGCGTCAGTTCGTATTGTTCCCTCAGCAGAGCGGGAAAATAGAAATACCATCTCTTGAGTTTGAAGGTGTTGTGGCAGTGCAGACACGTCGTAATCTTGACCCGTTTGAAATGATGTTCAACGGCGGTCCTTCGTATGTTGAGGTAAAAAAGATACTCAAGTCCAATACTCTGACACTTAATGTCGAGAGTCTGCCGGCAGGCAAGCCTGTAGCATTCTCGGGTGGTGTGGGAAAATATTCTATCAGTAGTACAATAAGCAACACCGAACTTAAGACAAATGAGGAGACAACGTTGAGAATCATTGTTAAGGGCGTAGGTAATATGAAACTTATAGGAGCACCGCAGATTGAATTCCCAAGCGAGTTTGAGGTCTATGATCCTATAATAAATAACAAATATTCGCTAAAGACAAATGGCTTCTCGGGCGAGAAAGTTTTTGAGTATCTTATAACTCCACGTTCAAGTGGAACATTTACTATTCCCGGTGCCAAGTTCAGCTATTTTGATACAGCCACAGGCAGCTATAAGACCATAGAGAGCGAAAGCCATACCATAAATGTTGAGAAAGATAAGGAGGCATCAACCGCTGTTGCGTCGGCATACGTAGGTAAAGAGCGTGGCAAGATACTTGCAAGCGATATTCGTCATATAAAACTTGGCGAGAGTAAACTCTATAAGGGTAATGATACATTCTTTGCCTCAACGGTATATTATATGTTCTTCATTATTCCATTGCTGATGTTCATTACATGTATTGTTATCTATCGCAAAAAGGTGGCCGAGAATGCGAATGTCTCTCTTGTACGCACCAAAAAGGCTAATAAGGTGGCTGTTAAGCGTCTGAAAATTGCCAAACGTATGCTCAAGGAGAATAGAAAGAATGAGTTCTATGATGAGATTTTGAAAACCTTGTGGGGATACATGAGCGATAAGTTGAGTATTCCTGTATCACAGTTGTCAAAAGAGAATGTTGCAGTTGAACTATCGGCAAAGGGTGTTGAAGAAACGTTGGTTAATGAATTGCATGCCCTGCTCAACGATTGTGAGTTTGCACGCTATGCACCAGGTGATGCAGCAGCGGCAATGGATAAGACCTATTCAAACTCAATAGATATCATAAGTAAAATGGAGAACTCCATAAAGAAATAAATTCCCGGAACAATGAGAAAGATATTATATATATTCTATTTCCTGACCCTTCCTCTCTTTGCTATGGCACAAGAGGGCATGGAAGGCAATATCCCAACAAAAGAGTTGGGTGACAGTGCCTATTCACAAGGTGACTATGACAAGGCTGTAAATATTTACGAATCGGTGCTGGCTGACCAAGGACACTCCGTTGAACTGTATTACAATTTGGGAAATGCCTATTTCCGTAGCAATATGCTTGGAAAAGCTATATTGAACTATGAGCGTGCTTTGCGTCTTGACCCCACCGATGATGATGTCAAGGCTAACCTTGAATATGCTTTAGACAAGACAAAGGATGAACTTGCCGAGAATTATGAGGTATTTCTTGTATCGTGGCTTACAGCTGTTGTAAACATCTTTAATATAAATATTTGGGCAACGATAGGGGTAGTCTCTTTTGTGATTTTATTGCTTGCCGTTTTTGTATTCCTTTTCAATGGAAAGAGCGGAGTGCGTAAAACAATGCTCGTTTTTGCAATATTCTCTCTTTTTGTTACTATATTTGCAAATGCCTCGGCTCTTCATCTGTATAACAAGATGAATGACACCACACAGGCCATTGTAATGCGTGAAGAGGTATCGTTAAAGAGTACTCCCGACAATTCAGGTACAGTACTCATAAAGATACACGAAGGACGCAAGGTTAATATCGTCGATGACACAATGAATGAGTGGAAAGAGGTGGAACTTGAAGATGGCACAGTAGGCTGGTTACAGGCCGGTGTGATAGAACGCATCTAAAAAGTAATAGGAGACTGTATGGACTTGAACAAAATATTGGATATTGACAGATATCTGCTGTTATCACTTAACGGCAGTGACTCCCTCTTTTGGGATGGTTGCATGCAGGTATATACCTCAATGATTGTATGGATGCCATTGGCATTGGTATTGCTATATGTGATCTTGAAGAATAATAACATGAAGGACTTTTTCATGCTTATTATTATGGTTGCTTTGGTAGTGCTGTGTACCGACCAGATATCTTCAGGTTTCTGCAAACCATTCTTCGAACGTTGGCGACCTACCAATGACCCAATGCTTATGTATGCTGTTGATGTAGTGAATGAGATACGCGAAGGTAAATATGGCTTTACATCAAGCCATGCGGCAAACTCCTTTGGCTTGGCAACATTCTTCTCACTGCTTATACGAAAGAGAACCTTTACAATATCAATAATCTTGTGGGCATGTATGAATGCTTTTACAAGAATATATCTTGGTGTTCATTATCCTGGTGACATCCTTGGTGGAACACTTATTGGAGTAACAGTTGGCTGGGTTGTATATAAACTTTATTCATATATCCAAAAGCGTCAGAACCGCAGAATGAGACGTGACTGGATTTCCACCAATTATACAAAAGGAGGCTATCTTGTTTCCGATGTATATCTCTTCCTTATGTTCCTTTACATGACATTTGCAGCAATACCTGTGATATCTTTCTTTGTTTTTAAAGTGTAAGGTAAAGGGGTGGCCTACCGTATGGGCTGGGTCTGCCTGCCCATTGTACATCGGTCCTAGTATTCTACCGTATATCTTAACCTTAAACTGTTGGTTTGTATTTGTTTTAAAGTCGTTCTTTCCTAACTTTTTGTCGCCCAAAAAGTTACAAAAAGGCCCGGCACAGGTCTCGTCAGTCGAATGAAGCTTTAGGTTGACAACACCGCCTTATCGCATCCC
>JAGCJL010000082.1 GCA_017647975.1 Bacteroidaceae bacterium
ATTGTTCTGTCACTAACAAAGCCCATTACTATTGCGAATATATGAATTAAATATCGTAAGCAAATAAAATAAGAGGATTTTTTTCTCCGAAATTAAAAAATAAAAAAGAGAACCACGATAATGGTTCTATATGAGTAGCGGGGGAAGGCATCGAACCTCCGGCCTTTGGGTTATGAGCCCAACGAGCTACCACTGCTCCACCCCGCGATGCGGTTTTCAAAACTGATGCAAAGGTAAAGCAAATATTCTTACCCACCAAATTTTAGAGCGACTTTTTTGGCACAGAGAGCAAATTTAACAAATCACCATATTCTTTAAGATTAGACACCCCATTTTATTTTGCCATTTTTTGCACAGCTGTGCAAAAATGTGTAATTTTGCAATCAAATAAAGAAAACAGAAGTGAAAGATACAAGAGAGACCCTTATAACCGTTGCACGCAAGCTTTTTGCCCAGAAAGGTATTGGAAACATCACCATGACCGACATTGCCGAAGCTGCAGGAAAGAGCCGTCGCACCGTATATACATATTTCAAGACCAAAGAGGAACTTCTTGAAACAATGATTGAGACCGAGGTAAAGAAGATATCATCAGCAATAACAAAGGTTGCCCTTTCAAGCCTCACCCCCGACAAGAAAATAATAAAGCTCATAGCAGTGAGACTACAGCTCACACGCAGTATCGTGCGTCGTAACAGTTGCCTCCACTCAGAATATATCCTGATTGTAGAGCAGATACGCAAGAGTTTCGATGCAAGAGAGATGGCACTCTTCCGTCACATCATTGCCGAAGGTAACCAGACAGGCGTATTCAACACCGAAAGCCCCGATCTTGCAGCACGCTTTCTTCATTTCTGCCTAAAGGGAATAGAGATGCCATTCATCAGCGGAATAATGAACAAGAACAACGACGACAAATTCGTATATGCCTTTACCGAGAGAGTCGTTCTTAGTGCATTGGGACATAAAGGCACAATAAACAAGATTAAGTAATGAACGTACTATACGAGGACAATCACATCATTGTCATAAACAAGAGAGCCGGCGAAATTGTACAAGGCGACAAAACCGGTGACAAGTCATTGTGCGACCTGCTCAAACAATTCCTGAAAGAGAAATACGCCAAGCCCGGCAATGTATTTGTGGGACTTCCCCACCGTCTCGACCGCCCTGTAAGCGGCGTTGTAGTCTTTGCCAAGACAAGCAAGGCACTTGAACGTCTTAACACAATGTTCCGCGACGGCAATGTAAAAAAAATCTATTGGGCCATAACAAAAGAGAGACCACTCAAACCCGAGGACGAGTTGCAGAGCTGGATATTGCGTAACGAAAAGATGAACAAGAGTTTCTCTTACCCCAAACAAGTTCCGGGAGCAAAGCATGCAGTGCTACACTACCGACACATAGCATCATCGCAGAACTACAACCTTGTCGAGGTAGAGCTCAAGACAGGCCGTCATCACCAGATACGTTGCCAACTCGCCTCAATAGGCTGCCCCATAAAGGGAGACTTGAAGTACGGTTCAAAGCGTTCCAACCCCGACGGAAGCATTTCGCTACATGCACGTTATGTAGAATTCATTCATCCCGTATCAAAAGAACTTATACAAATAACAGCTCCATTGCCAAGCGATAAATTATGGCAAAGTTTTGAATAATAAAAAACTAAAAACAACAAAGCGATGAATTTTAAAATTCATCGCTTTGTTGTTTAATACCTCCCTCAGGTGGAGGTTAGGTTAGGCCTTATTTTATAACCTTTTTACCATTTACAATATAGATACCCTTAACAGTAATCTCCTTAACGCGGCGGCCGCTGAGGTCGTAGATTACAGCCTCTGCATCAGCTGCAGCTGCATCGATTGCAGTTTCATCGCCAACCTCTTTAACCTCAAATACAAATTGACCACCAGCGAATTCAGCCTTGTCGCTTGCACGAACAATCTTACCAGCAGGGAAGTTCAATCTATAAGTGTCAGGAGTTGTAATAGGCTCAGTCAAAGTCAATGTAAGAACTTTGCCTTCTGCGACAATTTCGTTAATTACAATAGGATTCATTGCATCCTTATCTGCCCAAAGTTTAACAAACGCTGTTGCATCAAACTTAGACTCAATATCATGGCTAAACTCTATTGTAATAACATCAAGTACCTCAACTGGCTCTGCAGGTGTTACTTTAGCTGTAAATGGCTCAACAACTGTAAACTTAAGTTCTTTACCCTCAAATTCAACACCACCGCTTGAAGCAATTTTACCAGCAGGCAAAACTAATGTATAAACATCGCCTTTTGTTATAATATCAGTCATATTCAATGTTAAGGTAAGAATTTTACCCTTTACACTAATTTGAGTAATATAAATAACCTGAGGATTGTTTGCACCATAAAGTTTAATACGGTCAGTCATTTCAAACTTTGAAACAATGTCATCGCTAAACTCAATTGTGATAGACTCGAGTTTCTCTACAGTTTCATTCTCAGCAGGTGTAACCTTTGCAATGGTCAAAGGATTGGTTACAGTGAATTTCAATTCACCTGTATATTCTACACCATCAGACGCACGTTTAATAGAACCAGCCTTAACTACAAGTGTATATTCACCTACTTCAGTCTGCATGTCTGTACCAAGTGACACTGTTACAACCTTACCATTAACTGAAGCGTGACGATTATCAAGTTGTGCACGTGTCTCTTCACCCTTCTTTAGTGTAAGTTGAACCATAGCACCGAGAACCACCTCATCCTCAAATTCAATTGTAATTTTTTCAATCTTTTCAACAGAAGTATTTGGTGTAACTTTAACCACATTCAATGTAGCTGACAACTCACGGAATTTATATTCAGCAGTTGTAACATCGCTGATATATTCCACACCATTGTATTTACAAGCCACAACAACCTTCAATGTGGTATTCTCAGAAATAACCAAACCTGTAGCAGGGAATTCGTCATCCTCAACAGTAGGAGTTAGACCGTTTGTTGTATAATAGTAAACGATGTCGGTTGCACCAAGAGCCTCTGCATTAGAAGAAACAGTTACTGTGATAGGCTCAGTGTATTCACCTGCAGCTACAGAAAGAACAGGAGCCTCAAGTTTCTCACCCTTAGGATATACCTTGATTGCAGAGATAAAGATATAAGCTGAATTGCTACCACTATTGCTACCTACAACCAATTCATATACATTACCGACAGCCTGAGATTCTGCTGCGATTTCGTATGTATTTGTAGCTGTTGAACCTTTAGTAGTTGTACTTACTGCTGTACCGCCCACATAAACGTTCATCTCAGAATTTGCATAACTTGAAGCCGCAGAATGACCAATAACCTCAATTTTCTCAACAGGGAAATCAAAAGCAGGAAGAATCAATTTTGTACCTGTTTTTCCCAATCTCACATAACCGCTTTCATAATAGAAAGCACCACTGTTTGCTGTTGGGTCAATTGTGATTGTCACGCCGTCATTTGTATAATTTTCTTTCGTCTTAACACCACTAAAGTTGGGTGTTTCAGCCATTGTAGGAATACCCCATGCATTGCTTGAAAAATCAAATACTACAGACTGTAGAATTGCATCAGGTGTTTCATCACCCTCTTCGCCGTCACCTTCGCCACCTTCGGGAGTTTCTGGAGCTACATACTCTTCAATAATCCAAGTATAAGAATCTTTTCTCGCACTATTTCCGTTACTATACACGTAGCCACTAACCTCTTTCAAATAATTAGATGGGTCAGAGTTTGTTATATCTATTGTACCTAATTGATGACTTGCATAATCAGCATCACGCAAATAATAAGAATCACCTGTAGCAACAGCCTCTATTGTCAAATTTGTTTTTTCTGTTTGGCTTGCATAAACAGCAGAAGCTGCACATACAAGATAATAACCGTTAGCATTCTTCAAATAATAGTTACCATTCTCACCCTTTTCAAATTTGAATATTTGCTCACCTGATGTGACATTTTCCGCAGTAGCAGTTACTGTACCATTTGTAGCAGTAGCAACAGGTACAGTGTTATCATTTGGCACATTAAGATACTTTACAGTACCTGTAGCGTCAACACGCTTTATACGATACACTTTAGTGAGATCTATCAGCTGATTTTCATCACCCTCGTCTTCGCCTTCCTCAGCCTCTACATAAGGAACATAAAGCTTTGGCATGACACCTGTATCTTTCTTTTCTGCATACGAGCCATAGCTTGAGTACTGTGTATCATACTGAACGAACTTGTTTACTGCTGCATTTATAATTTTAGCGTCACCATTTTCAATTTCAATTGTCCAAACACCACCCTCAGTAGGAACGGTTGCACTTACATTGAAACTGTCGTATGTACCTTTCTGATAAAGATACTTACCGGCATTGTCCTTGATGTACCAGCCACCCTCAGCCTCTTCAAGTTCAAATGCATAATATGCAGCATCTTCAATGCCAGCTTCAGCTACAACAACATCACGAACCTGAAGATAACCATAGTTACCAGTCAATGCTACAGGAGCCTTTGTACCGGCAACAATAAGAACCTTGCCTGCTACCACCTGGGTTAAACTTGTTGCAGCAACATAAGTAACAGGCTCAGAAATGATATACTCATATGTAGCCACTCTTGATGTATATGTATCTTCACCAACAGTCATCACTGCGATAACCTTTACAGTGCAAGTTTCCTCTACAACCAAAGCTGCTGTAAGTTCATCACTTGTAGCTGTAGGCTCTGTGCCATCCACAGTGTAGTAGTACTTGATTGATGGGTTCTCTGCGTTAGCATATTCAGCCTCAAATGTCACGTTCTGAGCCTCGGTATAAACACCTTTATCAACAGAAGCTACAGGGGTAGCAATTGAAGGAGTAAGAACTACATCACCACCAGTGCTGTATGTTGCAGTAAAATCGGTAAAACACAACTGACCGGCCTCAGAACTGCTTGTTCCATGTACAGCTTTTTCGCCAACAGTAAGTACAACCTCTGCTGCATTACCTTCCCACACCACTGTGCTACGATTTTCAGTATCTATGGTAACTGTACCAGTAGATGCTGTTACGTCTGGCAAACGTTTTTGACCCTGTGATGAAATAGTAAACACCAACTTTGTCAAATTACCGGCAGTACATGTTGCTGTAATTGTGTTTTTTGCATAGATACGACAGTCGCCGGACTTGTTGTATGCAGGATTTGTTGAACCACTGGCTTTTGCAAAAGCCAATGTAACTGGCTCTACAACAAACTCTGAAATGTTAGTAGTTGCTGTACCAAAATTTTGTGCAGCATTACCTGTAACTTCTTCTGCCTGAACGCCCACGAAAGCCATCAAGCAAAAAATAAATGAAAGTAAAAATTTTCTCATAGTTTTTTGTTTTAAATTGTTAGTATTTTTTGTTATTCAAGTTATTACAAAATCTACGTACAGCACATTTCTCAAAAAGAAATGTTTTTTACAGTGCAAATTAAACATTTTTTTACTTAAAGAACAATAAAAAAGATAAGTATTTTCTTTTTTTAATTTTTGGAAAATATAGCGACAGCAATAATACTCTTTTTCTCTCTTTTTCCTCAACTTGAACGCCGGTCTATTCTGTTTTGCAACAGTGCCGGTTATTTCTTAAAGAGGCTATTTCCGGTGTAGGTTCTGTTGTAGTCTTCTGCTGGATGCCGATATAAAAGAGATTGCCTGATACACCCTTCAAGATTAAGGATTTATTTTCACTCACTCGCTTACTCGCAGTTTTTAACCTTAAAGGTTGAGGAATGATTAACAATAAAAAAGAGAACTGTCAATTTTCTCAGGAGAGGGGAGGCGGGCCTTTTATTTCTTATAAATTCTTCTTATCCAAAAATAATACCCTGTCAGTGGCAGTGTTGCTCCGAGTATTGCAGCACAAAACGCCAACAGCCGTGAAAAGAAACCACCCCATGAGCCCACATGCACCGAATACACCCAGCCACGTGCCTTAGAGCGTTTTGCATTGTCGGCATAACGCTGTACAGTTTCCAATGTTCCTGTAGAGGGGTTGAACTCATAGCGGTCACATGCCCTGCTGTTTCCCCATTCGGAATCATAGACCGAAACTGTTTCTTTAGAAAGCACTACCCTTGCAAAATCGGGGTTCTCGACAATGACAGCCTCCACAGCTTTCTGCCAAGGAGTATATTTACCGACAGGCTCGTTTGCGGCCTCATTCCGGCCTCCGGCTTGTGGTGTTGCTCCGCTTACAGCAGAAACAACATTTCTTCCACCGCTATGTGAGTCATTGCCGGCAACAATGCCATAGAAGGCATCGCTGTACCAACGGTATGACCATGTAAGACCTGTCAATGCCATGGCAAGAAGCAACAGCAGAGCATAAAAGCCACCTGCCACATGCAAGTCGTACCAAAAGCGGTTCTTGCCTTTTGCAAAGACAATCTTCAAGCGATTACGGAGCATTTTTCTATTCTTGGGATACCAAAGAGCCAAACCTGTCAGCAGTATCACAACAAACGAGATTGTACTTGCACCTACAATACGTTTGCCCCAAAAGATTCCGGCATTGCCAGGATTTCTGTCGAGTAACCAACGATGTAGGCGAAGTGTTGTTCTGAAAAATTCCAGACGCTCATACTTGCCATTCACAGTTCCTGTATATTGATTCACATAATAGGTTGCACGATTTGGATTGGAAACAGTCACCTTATAGGCTGTGGATTTGGACGAGGGTATTGTAACACCGGTTATCTCCGCACCCGGCAGACTGTTCTCAACAGATTCCATAAGTTGTGCCAATGGCAACGGCTCACCCTGCGGAATGACATGTGCCGCATGACGATATGATAATAAGGTGATATCATCCTCAAAGACAAGCAATGCACCGGTAAAACATGTTACTGTAATAACAAGTCCAAAGGGAATAGAAACCCAAAGATGTAGTTTACGAAAAAAAAATTTCATTTCTGTTATCACTCCTCTTCCTCATGTATTTGTGTAGAGCCAATAGCTTCTTTGAGGGCCTGTCCCTCGGTATAATTAAAGTTCTCGGCAATCTCATGATAACGTTTAAGGTAGGCCAGTATGATAGTTGTCAGCGGCAATGCGACAATCATTCCAAGCAACCCGAGCAGATGCCCCCACACCGACAAAGAAAGCAGAATTATCGCCGGATGCAGATTCATACGCTTACCCATGATATAAGGTACAAGGAACAAATCCTGAATAACCTGCACTACGGCAAGAACCGCAAATGCTGCAAGCAGTATAAACCATAGATTACCGCCGGTATTTGCAGCTTTAAGAACCGCCAACAGCATCATTGGAGCAATTGAGATAAGTTGAAGATAAGGCACAAGATTCAACAGGCCAACAAACATTCCAAACGCAATGGCTATAGGAAAATCTATGATTGTAAAGCCTATAGAGAAGAGTATTCCCACGCATAAAGCCACAAGAGCCTGACCGCGAAAATATTGGTTCATACCCATTACAAGGTCGTTCCACAATTTGCTTACAACGCCTCGCCATTTCTTGGGGACATAAGGTTTCCAACCTCGGGAAAGACGATCAAAGTCGAGCAATATAAAGAAGAGATAAAGCAATATCACACAGCCGGCAAACATCTGCTTCACCACGTTAAGTGTACCCAAGAAAAGTACCTGAATACGTTCCATACAGAGTGACATAAAATCACCGTCAGCCACACGTTGCAACAACTCAGTAACACCATGTCTGCTCGAGAAATCCCTCACAAATTCAACAATAGGTGCCGGAACCGATTCATAGTTCACACTATCACTAAGGAATGATGTTATTATTGTTCTGAATGAATTAAGTTCGGCATACATAGACGGCAGAACAAGCATACCCACAGAGACTATCACTGCAATAATAAAGGCAAGAGCAACAACTATTGACAATGCACGATATTTGAACCGCAGCTTATACTGCACAAAATTCACCAACGGGTGAATAAAGTATGCAAGCAGCCAGGCAATGGCAAACGGCAAGAGAATTCCGCTAAGGCTTTCAAGAACAAAATAAGAGATAACAATGGTTATCATTATCAACATTATACGCAGAAAGCGTCCTAATGTAACTTCACTCTGTCTCATATTGAATTAGGATTGACTGTTTTTATTCGGCTTCACACTCCCCACCGACAAGAAGGACAAATTCGCCTCGTGGTTCGTTCTTGGTAAAATGCTCCACAAGTTCGGCAAGTGTTCCGCGAACACACTCTTCGTGCAGTTTGGAAATCTCACGCACTGCTGCGGCCTGACGAGAAGCACCAAAAACCTCGGCAAGCTGTGTAAGTGTTTTAAGTACTCTGTAAGGTGACTCATAGAAAATGATTGTACGTTGCTCCTGCTTTAGAAAATTCAGTCGTGTCTGACGGCCCTTCTTCTGAGGCAAGAAACCTTCAAAGACAAATTTCTCCGACGGCAGACCTGAGCATACGAGTGCAGGAACGAATGCTGTTGCTCCGGGCAGACACTGCACTTCGATACCATTCTTGACCGACTCACGTACAAGCAGGAAACCAGGATCGGAGATTCCGGGAGTTCCAGCATCGGAAATCAAAGCCACATGACGCTCGCTATCCTTTATACGCTCCACGAGTGAACCCACCGTCTTATGTTCGTTAAACTTATGGTGAGAATACATAGGCACCTGAATATCAAGATGCTTCAAAAGTTTTGCCGATGTTCTGGTATCTTCGGCAAGAACAAAATCGGCCTCTTTCAACAAACGTATCGCTCTGAGAGTGATATCCTCAAGATTTCCCACCGGAGTGGGTATTATATACAACATTCCCATAATTACACTTACAATATTCAAGATGCAAAATAAATACAAATAAAGATACAAAACCAAAAAGAGAGCATTTTTTTGCTGTGGATAATATATTATAATATGTTAATAACTTATACCCAAGAAAAATTTTATTTATGCTTCTAATTACTATCTTTGCCACAGAAAGGACTTTAACACAAACAAATATACCAATGAATAGATTTTCTGAATTCAACCAAATGGAAATGGCTCGTCGCGGACGCATCGAGGTTATCTGCGGTTCAATGTTCTCGGGTAAAACCGAAGAGTTGATTCGACGACTCAAAAGAGCCAAATTTGCAAAACAAAAGGTAGAGATTTTCAAACCGGCACTCGACACACGCTATTCCGATGTAGAGGTTGTGTCGCACGACAGCAACCACATTGGCTCTACACCAATAGAGTCATCGACAAGCATTCTGTTGCTTGCGACAGACGTTGACGTTGTAGGCATTGACGAAGCTCAGTTCTTTGATGCCGACTTGGTGGATGTTTGCAACGAACTTGCACGTCGCGGAACACGCGTCATCATCGCCGGTCTTGACATGGACTTCAAATGCCAACCATTCGGTCCCATGCCGGCATTGATGTCTATCGCCGATGAGGTAACAAAGGTACACGCCATTTGCGTGAGATGTGGCAACCTTGCATACGTATCACACCGCTTGGTAAGCAACGACAAACAGGTTCTTCTTGGAGAGAAAGCCGAATACGAACCATTGTGCCGCGAATGTTACCACGCTGCAATAAGAGAGCGAGAAGAGGCTAACAAATAAACAGCAAAGCTGAAATGCGGAAATACAAAGACCTTTTTATTGACCTTGACGACACTTTGTATGATTTCTCGGGTGCTTCGCGTGAAGCGTTCCGCGAGACATACGAGCTATTGGGTTATGACAGTTTCTTTGATTCCTTTGAACAATACATGACCATATACGAACCATATAATCTTGAATTATGGAGAATATACGGAGAGGGCAAGATTACAAAGGAAGAACTGAACAAAAGACGTTACAGTCACCCGCTTGAGGTTGTTGGTGTAAATGATCCCGAACTGGCCGCAACATTCTGCCGAGAGGCTTTAAGCCGCATTCCAACAAAAAACAAGCTTATTCCCGGAGCTAAGGAACTGCTTGAATACCTAAGACCTCATTACCGTCTGCACATCCTTTCAAATGGTTTTAAGGAGTTACAGGCACACAAAATGAGTACAACCGGCATATTGGATTATTTTGACAACCTGATACTGTCGGAAGACATTGGCGTAAACAAACCCAATCGCGAACTGTACGAGCATGCTTTGGAAAGAGCCGAAGCAACTGTAGAGAAAAGCCTTATGATTGGCGACATGTTCGATACCGATATAAAAGGTGCTGCCAACATTGGCATGGACCAGTTGTTCTTCAACCCCAAGAACAAGGAGTGCAGCTTTGCTCCAACATACATGGTTTTCGATTTGTTGAAAATAAAAGATATTCTTTAAAAGATGGAGAAAAAGACTTCGATACTTATTATATATACCGGTGGTACCATTGGTATGATACAGAACACCGATACCGGTGCTCTTGAAAGTTTCAATTTTGATCACCTGCTAAGCCATGTTCCGGAACTAAAGCAGTTCAACCTTGATATCGATGTCATCACTTTCAACCCCACTATAGACTCGTCGGACATGGAGCCTGAACTATGGTGCAGAATTGTTGCCATCATTGAGGAGAATTATGATAAATTTGACGGTTTTGTAATTCTTCATGGAACTGACACTATGTCATTTACAGCATCGGCACTCAGCTTTATGCTTGAGGACTTAATGAAACCTGTAATACTTACCGGAAGCCAACTTCCTGTTGGTGCCTTGCGTACCGACGGCAAGGAGAATCTTATTACCGCCATTGAGATTGCCGCTGCAAAGAATGCTGACGGCACTCCTGTTGTTCCCGAAGTTTGCATATTCTTCCAGGAAAAACTCATGCGTGGTAACCGTACATCAAAAGTCAATTCGGAGAGTTTTGGTGCCTTTGGCTCAAACAACTATCCTTTATTGGCACTCGCAGGAACCGACATCCACTTTTATACCAATAATATAAAGAGGTATAATCCAAACCTCAAACTAAAGACACATTATAACCTGTGCAGTGACATTATCATATTCTCTCTGTTCCCCGGAATACAGAGAGAGGTTGTAGAGCCACTATTGGGGGCGGAAAACATCAAAGGTGTCATATTCCGCACCTTTGGTGCCGGTAATGCTCCACGCAAGGAGTGGCTCATTGACGCATTGAAAAGAGCCAACGATGAGGGCAAGATTATCATAAACATCACCCAGTGTGCCGGCGGCAGTGTTCATATGGAGCGTTATGAAACCGGATTACAACTTTTACAAGCCGGAGTAATCAGTGGCAAGGATTCTACCGTAGAGGCATCATTGACAAAGCTCATGTATCTGCTTGGAGAAGAATTGCCGATTGAAGAGGTTCGCCGACTGATGAGCACCAACATCGCCGGAGAGATAAGCGAATAATAAAAGTCTTTCTGAAAAACCATAAAAAGAGGAGAGAATTGTATAAAATTCTCTCCTCTTTTTTGCAAAAATATTTTTACAGGTTTTACCCTATATTATGCAATTACTTTTTCTTTCCGTTGTATTCGTCAGAAACTGTAAGCTTAGCACGTCCTTTTGCACGACGAGCTGCCAATACGCGACGGCCATTCTTTGTAGCCATTCTCTCACGGAAACCGTGTTTGTTTTTTCTCTTTCTGTTTGAGGGTTGGAATGTTCTTTTCATCGTCTTATATATTTATATGTTTTTATTCAAATTTTCGCTTTATGCTATTCAGCGTGCAAAATTACTTCTTTTTTTTAGATTGGCAAAGATTTCGCAAGGGAATTTTCGTAATGTTTGAATAATTCTTAATATTTTCCACTATCAAATGCTAATCCAAAAGAAATCGCATTACTGCACCCATCAACTTTATACGTTTCTCTCTATCAGCAATAGCCTCAAACGGAAAACTCACCGAAAGTGTGCGATAATTACCCGAATATGCAACTCCGGCACTTTCACGATTACCGTCAAAGACAAACGAGACAAACGCATCGTCTATTGGTACAAGTATATCGGGACGAGAGACTGCATAAGACTGTTCATTCACCTTACGCCAAACCGGGATTCTAAGACCGGAGCCAAAGACTATATCTTCTGTAGCATCGGCAACAGTACCACCATAATCAAGCCTCAACACCTCGCGTATAAATGTCCTGTCACTAACATTCTTTGACATATCGCTTGCAATGAATGCTCCACTGACAAACAACCTGCCACCGTTATTACAATAGCCACGCAACTTGTTCTGCAACTCAACAGGGAATGTCTTATAAGGACGGTTATAACCAAGATATGAGCCACGCCCACCCTGTTTCTCAACACCAAGAATCAAATCAACCACATCGTAAGAGGAGAGTTCTACATCGCCATTCATAACAGCTTCACTGCCACATGAGACAAAAGTAAAACCATTCGCAGCAAGAGCCTCGCCATGTACAAATGGATAATCGAATGTATTACCGGCTATCAGCATGCCCTCATAATTATTTCCGCTCAAGCCCAAACCATTCTCATAACCTATGTTCTCACGTAGGAAATCGAGTTGAGGACCGCAATATTCGGGGGTTCGCATATAAGAGACTCCCGGATCGACCTCCATTTCAAACCCCACCTTAGACGGTGTCTTAACCTGTTGTGGGGCACTCAAACGATGAAAGCCATTCACTACAAGTACATGAGCCTTAGCCTTTTTGGCAACAAAAAGAGACAAAACTTCCGAGGGCAGACTCTCTCCTCCGTCGTTGAGAGCTGCAACCTTGAAACTATAAAGTACTCTTTTTGCGACAGGCAGAACACACCGCGGCTCATTGACAACAACACCATTATCAAATGCCCCATTCCCCACACGGGTATAAACAACATAACGCCCGGGCTTTGCTGTAGGCTCCTGAGGGTCATCAACAGGCCGCCAACGCAAAATGACAAATTCTTCATCGGACGAGAGCGACATTGAAAAATCCTTGACCGGCAAAGGCTGAACAACATACTTGCGGCCATGAACATAACTCAGATG
>JAGCJL010000083.1 GCA_017647975.1 Bacteroidaceae bacterium
CAAGAGTCATTGAAAAACACTTTCACATAAATATGAAACTTAGAATTTCTTCTATCTTTTTTCTGCTGACGCTTTTTGTCACAGCATCTTTTGCACAGAAGGATTATTACACCTCCATCGACGGTGTAAAGGGTGGTGCAACGCTTAAGACTGCATTGTATAACCTTATTAAGGAGCACAAGAAGATTCCCTATGGTCCAGGTTCGGAAAAGACATGGGGAGCTTTCTACACTACCGATGCTGTTGTTGAGAACGGTCAGCGTCGTGTGCTCGATATGTACTCCAATGAAAAGCGTTACTTCGGAAGCAAAGGTACGGCTATTGATGGCATGAACATCGAGCATAGCGTGGCAAAGAGCTGGTGGGGTGGTACAAATAACAATGCTTATTGCGACCTACATCACCTGAACCCTTCGGACCAACCCGCTAATTCACAAAAGAGCAACTATCCGCTCGGTGAGTTGACAAGTGTTAAATGGAACAACGGCGTGGCTTTTGTCGGTAAGGCTAATATAGATGGCGAGAGCGTGAATGCCTTTGAGCCCTGCGACGAGTACAAAGGCGACTTCGCTCGTACCTATATGTACATGTTCACCTGTTATCAGGATTTAACATGGAAATATACCTGGATGAACTATGATAAAAGCACCTATCCCACCCTCAAGCCTTGGGCTGTGGAGCTGTTGCTCAAATGGCACAAGCAAGACCCTGTAAGCGAGAAAGAGGTAAACCGTAACAACGCAGTGTATGCCGTACAAGGAAACCGTAACCCCTTTGTCGATTACCCACAGCTCGCTCACTACGTGTGGGGCGACTCGGTGGACTATGTATTCCACCTCACCGGTGATGTGGAACTTGGTACAGGCGGTGACAACGGTGGAAATGATGACAACAACGGTGACTCAGGTAATACAGAGATAACCACTATCGACAATATAATAGAAGGAGCATCGGCAATAATAAAAGGTACTGTCGTTGCAACCAACGCAAGGAGTTTTCTTGTAGAGGATGAGACCGGTATTGTTCTTGTTTATCTTAACAAGGCTCCGAATGTGGTTATTGGCGAGGAGGTTACAGTGAACGGAACTGTTTCAACCTACGGTGGCTTATTGCAGTTCCCGGAGGCCTCTGTTGTTACAAAGACTGGAAAGAGTACCAGTGTGAAATATCCTGTTGCGACAGAATTTGACGGTGCGGCAATGGATGGCTATATATCTTCTCCTGATATCATATTTGTAAAATATACAGGTCAGCTTACAATTAACGGCAGTTATTATAATGTGTCTGTAGCTGATGCAACAGCTGCGACAGGTTCTATTGCATATCCTGTTGCCGGCTTAGTGACCGTTGCCAGTGGCGAGGAGATTACCGTTATTGGTTATGCCACAGGAGTAAGTAGCAATAAATATGTTAATACCATGACTCTTTATGCCGGTACCCCAAGCGGAGCTGCGGAGTGGGAAAAGAACAATTGTCTTGGAAGTGGTGATGATACCGAAAATCCAGGAACTGTACCTTCCGACGGAAAATTCCGTCTGCTTACCGATGCTTCGTTGCTTGTTGTCGGTGATCGTCTGCTGATTGCTTCGGCAGAGCAAGGTGTTGTTGCTGGCAATATCACATCATCATATCTCTCTAAAGTGGCAGTGGCTGTTAATGATAATGAAATAGAAAATGTTCCCGAAGGTGCTACAGTGTTTACTTTAGGTGGTGAGGAAGGTGCTTGGACTCTTGCCAATCCCGATGGTCAGTTGCTTGGTGCAACAAACACTAAAAAACTTGCGTGGGACAATGGTTCAACAACATGGACTATTGATGTTGACGATAGCAATGCTGCTATAATATACAATACAACAGAAAATTATGGTCGCATGCTTTATAATGTGACATCTCCACGTTTTAATACTTATACATCGAACCTTTCTGCTACGATGATATTGCCCGAAATCTACAGGCAGGCGGTGAACACAGAAGATGACGAAGATGTCTCAACTGTCGATGAATTGATTTATTTCGATGAAGATGCTATGCAGGATAAGATTATTCATGATCTTGCCGGTCGCAGAATTTACAAGATTACCGCTCCTGGAATATATATTATAAACGGACAAAAAGTAATAAAATAATTATCATATTATCATAAAAAAAGGGGAGATGCATCTCCCCTTTTTTTATGATAACTCTATAACCTCAATATCTTTAAAATCTTTTCTGTCTATTGTAAGTTTTACAAGCGTGCGTACCTGTTGCCAACCCTGTCGTCCGGCTGCACCAGGATTTATATGTAAGGTGTCGGTGAGTTTGTCGTGTTGTACTTTTAAAATGTGTGAGTGTCCTGCAACAAAAAGATTTGGCCTTTCCCTGTATATAGCCATGCGTATAGATGGGTCGTACTTGCCGGGGTAACCTCCTATGTGCTTCATAAGCACAGTACATTCTTCAATAGTGAAACGCTGAACTTCACTGAAACGGTGGCGTATCTCTTGACCATCTATATTGCCATATACGGCACGCACCGGGCAAATCTCTTCAAGACGGTTTATGATAAGCTCGCTGCCTATGTCGCCGGCATGCCATATTTCGTCGCAGTCGGCAAAATAGTGTGCAAACTTTTCATCCCAACAACTGTGTGTGTCAGATAGTATGCCTATCCTCTTCATTGTGCAAAATGGTTCCTGATAAAATTCAGTATAAATTCGGTTGTCTGTTCCAATCCCATACGCGAACTGTTGATGCAAAGGTCGTAGCTGCAGGCTTCACCCCAATGGTTTGTTGCATAGTAGTCATGGTATGAGCGACGGCGTTTGTCGTTCTTCTCAATGTGTTCGGCAGCCTTTTCGTGGTCCAGACCTTCACTCTTCATTATGCGGCTTACACGGTCATTCATGTCGGCTGTTATGAATATGCTCAGCTTGGCCGGATGTTCGCGAAGTACATACTCGGCACAGCGTCCTACGATGATACAGCTCTCGCGGTCGGCAAGGCTCTGTATTGTTTCGCTCTGGAGCTCGAAGAGTCTGTCTTTATCCATGATGCTGTCACCTTTGAAATATTCGGTTATGGCTCCATGTATGCTGAATATACCGCCGAAAAAAGATTCGCTCTCTTGTTCATCGGCACTCTCGAACACAGTGGTATCTATACCACTCTCGCGTGCGGCCTCTTCAAGAAGGGTTTTGTCATATACCTTGATGTTTAGTCGCTTGGCCAAAATTTCGGCAATCTCCTTACCTCCACTGCCGAGTTGGCGTCCTATGGTTATTACAAACTGGTTCATATCAAATGTTATCGTTTTTTTCTTGTTTCCACTCTTTGAATTGCATTGCAAGTGTTACTACGGTGAGTATTGCTGCTACGATGTCCGAAATGGGCATGCTGTACCACACTCCTTCTGCACCAAAGAAATGAGGCAGTATTATGAGCAACGGAATAAGCATAAGTACCTGACGGGTAAGTGAGAGGAATATTGACCTGTTTACCTTGCCTATGCTCTGGAAGAAATTGGTAGTGACAAGCTGGAAGCCAATGACTGGCATGAATATGCACATCACTCTCATTGCCCACGATGACCGTTCTATAAGTAAGGGCTCCGATGTGAAGATACGGGCTACAAGACCTGGGAAACCTACACATACGACAAAGCCTATTGTGGTAACCAATGTTGCCCACAGCATTGTGAGCATGAGGGCTTTGCGTACTCTGTCGGGGTGCTTTGCACCATAGTTGTAACTGACAATGGGCTGCATTCCCTGGGTGAGGCCTAAAACTATCATTACAAAAATGAACTGCATGCTGTTGGATATTCCGTATGCCGCAGTTGAGATGTCACCGTCGGCAATGGAGATGCTGTTGTCACGTAATCCCTTGTTTATTATGATAACGACCATGCAGGCTGCTGTGTTGATGAGGAATGGAGACATGCCTATGCGTAGGATTTTTTTCACAATGTCTCTTTTGAGCCAGTAGATGTCACGTTGCAGATGCAGGAGCTCGTTGGGGTTGCTCAGTAGTTTCGTCTGCCATGCAAGTGTGATACCTTGTGCAAAGATTGTGGCAAGTGCAGCACCTCGTATTCCCATACCGAATGCAAAGATGAACAGTGGGGTGAGTACCGCATTTATAATAACGGTCATTATGGTTGCTGTCATTGCCTGTTGTGGGTGTCCCGACGAACGCAGTGCAGCGTTAATTCCGAAATAAAGGTGTGTCACGACATTGCCAAGAAGAATAACCTCCATGTAGTCACGTGCATAGGGCAAGGTGTTTTCGCTGGCACCGAAAAACAGGAGTATCTCGTCTATGAACATGAAGGATACTGCGGCGAAGAGGACTCCGACAATAACATTCAGTGTTACCAGATTGCCCAAGATGCTCTTGGCAGAATCGTAGTCTCGTTGCCCCAAACGTACCGAAAGCAAGGTGGCACCGCCGACACCTATCATGGCTCCAAAGGCAACCGACAGGTTCATGAATGGGAAGGTGTTCGTGAGACCCGAAATGGCATCGGTTCCCACATTGGGAATGTGCCCGATGAAGGCACGGTCTATAAGATTATATAGCGATGCGGCTATTTGTGCAATGATTGCCGGTATTGCATATTGTGTAAGGAGTTTGCCGATACTCTCTGTGCCAAGTTCTGATGGCACTTTCTTGTTCATTGTATTGCTCATAAAAAAAACTAAAAGCCTGTTTGATGTAGCAAAAAAAATATATCTTTGTACTATTGTGTCTGTCTTTGATTCTCTTAGTGATTACTAAGACATTGCAAAATTAGGCATTTTTTTTGATAAACAGGTCTTATTTTATTTTTAGTTTATGGCAGCAGACAAAACGGTGTTGGTGGGAATGAGTGGCGGTATTGACAGTACTGCTGTGTGTCATATATTGTTGTCGCAGGGATATGAGGTCAAAGGTTTGACTTTAATAACTTGTGATGCCGGCATGTCATCGGCAAAATCGGCTGCGGAATTGGCCGAACGACTTGGTATAGAACATCATATCGTTGATATACGTGAAAATTTCAAAGAAGCTGTTGTAAAACCCTTTATTGCGGCTTACTTGAGTGGAACAACACCTAATCCATGTGTAAACTGTAATCGTAATGTAAAATTTGCTCTTCTTGAAGAGTGGGCAGATAAACTTGACTGTAAATATATAGCTACAGGGCATTACGTGAAGATAAAAGATAACAGAGTACAGGGTACAGCTAAAAAATATTTTATTGTTACAGGTGATGATGACCGCAAGGATCAAAGTTATTTCCTTTGGAGGCTTACGCAGAATCAACTCTCAAGGCTTCTTTTTCCACTTGGTGGTATGGACAAGTTGTCTGTAATAGAGTATTTGAAAAAGAATGGCTATGAGGCTGTGGCTTCTGGTGGCGAAAGTATGGAGGTCTGTTTTATTCTTGGTGATTATCGCGATTTTCTCAAAGAGAATGTTCCAGAACTTGAGGAACGCTTTGGAGGTGGCTCGTTTGTCGATAGTGAAGGTCGTGTGTTGGGCAAACACAAGGGATTCCCATTTTATACAGTAGGTCAACGCAAGGGACTTGGTATTGCTCTTGGATATCCTGCTTATGTTATTAAGATAAACCCTGCTAAGAATACGGTTATGCTCGGGCATGAAGAACAACTTGTCACGCAATATATGCTTGTTGAGGAACCGCTGTGGGTTGATGGTGTTCCCGAGAATATTACTGTTAGAGTTCGTTATCGTAGCCGTCCTGTAAAATGTGACGCTCCCATACAGGTGAACGCTGGCCGTTGGTTGGTGCGTTTGCATGAATCGGTTACGGCGGTGACTCCTGGGCAATCGGCAGTCTTTTATTGTGGAAATATGGTTGTCGGCGGTGCGTTCATTGCTGATCAAAGAGGAATAAATCAATGGTTACCGCAAAATGATAAATAGTGTAGAAGAACCGCTTACGCTCTATTCACTTAATAATCTGGTGCGTGGAGCTATAAATAAAACTCTTCCGTTACGATATTGGGTGACAGGAGAACTTAGTGAGGTGCGTGAGGCATCCAATGGTCATTGTTATATAGAACTTGTACAGCGTGATGAGGTGACAAATGAATTGGTAGCCAAGGCACGCGGCACCGTCTGGGCAAGGGTGTATTCTCTGTTGCGTCCCTATTTTTTTGAGCAGACAGGGCAACCGTTTGCGGCGGGGCTTAAAGTCTTGTTACAGGTGTCTGTGGGTTTTCATGAACTTTATGGTTATACTCTTGATGTCTGCGACATTGAACCGGCCTTTACCATAGGTGATATGGTACGTCAAAAACAACTTATCATAAAACGACTTACCGAAGAAGGTGTTATCGACCTTAATAAAGAACTTGATTTTCCTTTGCTTCCCCAAAGGATTGCTGTTATTTCATCATCTTCGGCAGCCGGTTATGGCGATTTCTGTGACCAACTTCTCGGTAACAGGTACGGCTTTGTTTTCTATCCTCGTCTTTTTCCGGCTCCCATGCAGGGTAGTGGCGTGGAACAGGGAATAATTGCTGCTCTTGATGAAATATCTAAAAATATTGATTGTTGGGATGTGGTAGTGATTATACGCGGTGGCGGTGCAACAAGCGAACTTTCGTGCTTTGATACATACGACCTTGCTTGTAACTGTGCCCAATTCCCTCTGCCTATAATAACCGGTATAGGTCACCAACGCGATGAAAGTGTGCTTGATGTCGTTGCTCACACAAGGGCCAAGACACCGACGGCTGCTGCAGAACTGCTTATACATGCCATGCTTTCTCAAGCGACTATGTTGAGTGATATTCAGGCAGGAATGGCTGTGGCTGCAAAAAAACGTTTGGACGATGCTCATACCCGTTTGCAGGCGGTGTTACAGCGTCTTCCGGTGGCGACAGCACTTTTTATGCAATCCCAGCATCATAAACTTGATCTTTGCCAACGCTCTATGGAGGCTGCTTCGCCCGAACATATCCTTGCTCTTGGCTATAGTATAACAAGGGTCAATGGTAAGGCGGTGCGTTCACTCGATGATGTTATGCCGGGTGATAGTGTTGCAACAATGGTTGCAGGCGGCGAATTTATAAGTGTAATAACAGAAAAAAAGAAATAATATGAAAAATATGACTTATACTCAGGCTGTGGAACGTCTCGAAGAGATAATGAATTCAATACAAGGCGGTGGCATGGATGTAGATAAACTTGCTGTAGCACTCAAAGAGGCCGATGCTTTGGTGAAATTCTGTCGTTCAAAACTTTTCGAGGTTGATGAGGAAGTGAAGTTGCTGCTCAATGAATTGTCGGGTGATATGTGATGTTGTAAACAAGGATATTTTTTCATTCTTCATTTCACATCTTCGCTAAAAAGTGTAACTTTGCAAAAATTGGATAAAATAAAGAATATGGAGGCTTTGGATTGGTCGAATATTGGTTTCGGCTATAGAAAAACAAATTACAATGTACGTTGCTGTTATCGTGACGGCAAATGGGGCGAAATTGAGGTAAGTTCCTCTGAATATATAAATATGCACATGGCTGCAACATGTTTGCATTATGGTCAGGAGGCATTTGAAGGTCTTAAGGCTTTTCGTGGTAAAGATGGCAAAGTGAGAATTTTTCGTCTTGAGGCCAATGCGGAGCGTTTGCAGAATACTTGTGATGGTATTCTCATGCCACAGGTGAGTGTGGAATTGTTCCGTAACATGGTTACAAAAGTTGTGGAACTTAACAAGGATTATATTCCACCTTATGAGAGTGGTGCATCGCTATATATACGTCCTTTGCTTATAGGAACAAGTGCTCAGGTTGGTGTTCATCCTGCATCGGAATATCTGTTCATTATATTTGTGACTCCTGTAGGTCCATACTTTAAGGGTGGTTTCTCAACCAATCCTTATGTGATTATTCGTGAATATGATCGCTCGGCTCCTCTTGGTACCGGAAAGTATAAGGTGGGAGGTAATTATGCGGCAAGCCTTCGTGCGAACAAACTCGCCCATGACAAGGGATACTCTTGCGAGTTCTATCTTGATGCTAAGGAGAAAAAATATATTGATGAATGTGGTGCTGCGAATTTTATAGGAATAAAGGATAATACCTATGTGACACCTCTTTCAACCTCAATACTTCCATCTATAACAAATAACAGTTTACAGCAGATTGCAAAAGATATGGGTATGAAGATTGAGGTGCGTCCTATTCCCGAAGAAGAACTTTCTACATTCGAGGAGGCTGGTGCATGTGGTACTGCTGCCGTGATTTCTCCAATAGAACGTATTGATGACCTTGAGATGGGTAAGTCATATGTATTCTCAAAAGATGGCAAGCCCGGTCCTGTATGTACAAAACTTTATGAAAAATTACGTGCCATTCAGTATGGTGATGCTCCCGATTTGTATGGTTGGGTAACAGTTCTTGATATATAATTGTTATGGGAAAAGGAAAATTAAAGAAATTTGCCGATATGGCATCGTATCCCAATGTCATCGAGCATCCTTATTCGGTAATAGATGATGTGCAGTTTCCTTTAAAGGGTAATTGGAAAAGTGATTTTTTCAATAATGAGAATCCGATAGTTCTTGAACTTGGTTGCGGAAGGGGCGAATATACCGTTGCTCTTGCTCGTCGTTTCCCTGAGAAGAATTTTATAGGCGTGGATATCAAAGGTGCAAGAATGTGGACCGGTGCTACCGAGGCTATTGAAGAGGGACTGACCAATGTCGCTTTCTTGCGAACAAATATTGAGATTATTGATCGTCTCTTTGCTCAGGGCGAAGTGAGTGAGATTTGGCTTACATTCCCCGATCCGCAGATGAAGAAATATACCAAGCGATTGACCTCGTCGCTTTTCCTTGCTCGTTATAGGAATATTCTTGCAACAGACGCAGTAGTGCATCTCAAGACCGACAGTAACTTTATGTTTACCTATACAAAATATGTTACAGAGGTTAACAACTTGCCGGTTGTGGAGTGTATTGATGATGTTCATGGCAGGGACGAGGTGAGCGACGTATTACAGATTCGTACTTATTATGAATCGCAGTGGCTTTCTCGCGGTATAACAATAAAGTATATCGCATTCAATCTTCCTGCTAAGGAGCAGTACGAAGAGCCGAATGTTGAGATAGAACTTGATGAGTATCGTAGCTATAACCGTAGCAAGCGAAGTAGTCTTGAAACAAGTAAATAACAGGAATTATGTTTAAACATATTGTAATGTGGCGTTTTGTTGAGGGTTCCAACGGAAAAAGTAAAAAGGAACACTCTCTCTGGATTAAAGAGCATCTTGAGGCTCTTGTTGGTGTTATTCCCGAAATACGCTCTCTTGAGGTCGGTGTTAATGTGTGTGTAGCTGGTACTGCGTACGATGCGGTTCTTGTATCGGCATTTGATGATGCCGAAGCAATGGAACGCTACAAGGTGCATCCAGCTCATCTTGAGGTTGCCGCATATTTCAAAGGAATTACCGAAGGACGTGCCGAGGTTGATTATGAGTTGTAAAAAAGGTGAATTATGGCAATATATCCAAAACTGATACTTGACGCATTGGAGAAAGTGCGTTATCCGGGCAATGGAAAGAATCTTGTTGAGGCTGAGATGGTTGATGATAATATCCGCATCGACGGCAATAAGGTGAGTTTTTCACTAATATTCGAGAAGCCTACAGATCCTTTTATCCGTTCCGTAGTTAAATCGGCCGAAGCTGCTATATTGATGTATGTCGGCAAAGATGTGGAGATAAAGGATAATATTAGTGTTGTGACACGTCAGGCAGCACGTCCCGAAGTCGGTAAATTCTTACCTCAGGTAAAGAATGTGATTGCAATATCGTCCGGTAAGGGTGGTGTCGGTAAATCTACAGTTTCGGCTAATCTTGCTATAGCATTGGCTCGTTTGGGCTATAAGGTGGGATTGCTTGATGCCGATATATTTGGCCCTTCAATTCCCAAGATGTTCAGCGTTGAGGATGAACGTCCTTATAGCGAAAATATTGATGGTCGTGATCTTATACAGCCAATAGAGAAATTCGGTGTGAAAATATTGTCTATAGGTTTCTTTGTGGATCCGGACCAGGCAATTCTTTGGCGTGGAAGTATGGCTAGTAATGCTTTGAAACAACTTATTGCCGATGCGAATTGGGGTGAGTTGGATTATTTCCTTATAGATCTTCCTCCCGGTACAAGCGATATTCATCTCACTATTGTTCAGTGTCTTGCCCTTACAGGTGCAGTTGTTGTAACAACTCCTCAAGAAGTATCGCTTGCTGCAGCAATAAAGGGAGTGAATATGTTTATAAACGAAAAGGTAGCAGTTCCTATCCTTGGCTTGGTTGAGAATATGGCGTGGTTTACTCCGGCCGAACTTCCGAATAACAGATATTATATCTTTGGAAAGGAGGGTGGCAAACGCATGGCCGAGGCTTATAATATACCGCTGATAGGTCAGATACCTCTTGTTCAGAGCATTTGCGAAAGCGGTGATGAGGGAATTCCTATTGCCATGAAGGTTGAAACTCCCGATGGCCAGGCATTCTTGCAGGTTGCAGCAGCGTTGGTTGAAAAGACAGAAAAACGTAATGCAGAGCTTCCTGAGACCAAGATTGTGGGAACCAACAGATAAGATAAAATTAAAAGAGAGTGCAAATTTGCACTCTCTTTTAATTTTATACGGTTGGTATTTGAGAATAAAAATATATTGCAGCAACAATAAATATCAGCCCAATGATTCCATAAATCCACCGAGCACCGTTGCGTCCTAATTTGCGGACAAGGAAACTCGCATTGTCGGCAGTGAAAAACCATTCCCAATCAAAAACAGAGGCCGAAAGTGCTGTTATTCCTGTTAAAAGGAATATGAGTTGTACAACGTAGTGCAATATCATTCTTCTTCTCTTTTCTGTGTCCAGCCTTGGGCTTTAAGCTCCATTTCAACGCCGTCACGGGTAATGAGAGCAAGTCCCATGCTGTCGCTTACAATGTGGCCGATAACGCGTACATCTTTCATCGCAGCAACCTTCTCATGGTCGGCAATGGGGACAGTGAAAAGCAGTTCGTAATCTTCGCCGCCATTCAACGCACATGTGATAACATTTAAGTTCAGTTCCTCAGCCATAATAGCTGTTTGGTAGTCAATGGGAATACGCTCCTCATATATCCTACAGCCAACACCGCTCTGTTTACATATATGCATCAATTCCGATGATAGACCGTCGCTGACATCCATCATGGCAGTCGGTTTTACATTCTCTTCTCGTAGCTTTTCAATAACCTCTTTACGTGCCTCTGGTTTTAATTGACGTTCAAGAATGTATTCTTTCCCTTGGAAGTCGGGTTGCATATCCTTGTCTGCTGTAGCTATCTTTTCACGTTCAAGCAACTGCAATCCCATGTATGCGGCTCCAAGATTTCCTGTCACACAGATAAGATCAGTCTCTTTTGCACCGTTGCGTTTTACAACGCTTCCTTTGGCAGCTGTACCAATGGCTGTTATGCTTATGGCAAGGCCGGTGAGTGATGATGTGGTGTCGCCACCAATAATGTCAACTCCATATTGTTCACATGCAAGTTTCATGCCGGAATAAAGTTCTTCAATATCCTCGATGCAGAACTTGCGGCTCAATGCAAGTGAAACAGTTATCTGTCTTGGAGTTCCGTTCATTGCATAAATGTCACAGATATTTGCAACGACAACCTTGTAACCAAGATGTTTCAATGGAAAATAAGTTAGGTCAAAATGTACACCTTCCATGAACATGTCGGTTGAAACAAGAACTTCTTCGTCTTCATTGAATTTGATAATTGCGGCATCATCGCCCACACCCTGTACGGTGTGAGCGTCTTTTGCCTTTATGTCGTTTGTGAGACGGTCAATGAGACCAAACTCTCCAAGTGTTGAAATTTCTGTTCGTTTTGTAGTGTTCATAACAAAAAATATCCTATTATGCTCGGTTGATTATTTCTCGGAAAATTGTAGTCATCTTTGGCTGTGCCTCATCAGCGGCTTTCTGTACCTCTTCGTGGCTACATTCTACAACGATACCTTCAACACCAAGGTCTGTAATTACCGAGATTCCGAATACACGGATACCACAGTGGCGTGCAACAATCACTTCGGGAACTGTTGACATGCCTACAGCATCGCCACCCATGCGGTGGAACATGCGGTATTCAGCAGGTGTCTCAAAAGTTGGGCCTTGTGTTCCCAAATATATACCCTCGACAACTCTTATGCCCTTTTCTGCGGCAATCTCTTTTGCTTTGGCAATAAGTTCCTTGTCGTAAGCAGCACTCATGTCGGGGAAACGGTCGCCATAAGGGATATTCTTGCCACGTAGAGGATGCTCGGGGAAGAAATTGATGTGGTCAGTGATAATCATAAGGTCGCCGATAATGAAGTTGGGATCCATACCGCCTGCAGCGTTTGACACGAACAGGGTCTTGATGCCAAGTTCACGCATTACGCGTACGGGGAATGTAACCTCTTTCATTGAGTAACCCTCGTAAAAGTGGAAGCGGCCTTGCATTGCCATAATCTCCTTGTTACCCAATTTACCAAATATAAGTTTACCGGAGTGCCCTTCTACTGTAGAGAGTGGAAAATTGGGTATGTCCTTATACTCAATTTCATATTTATCGGTTATCTCGTTTACCAAACTACCAAGTCCTGTACCCAAAATTATTGCAGTCTCGGGTGTTGTAGTCATCTTTCCGCGAAGGAATTCAGCTGTTTCTTGAATTTTCTGTAACATAATTTTCTATTATTTGATTAAACATTTTTTCATTGTCATATAAAAAAACGACCTCAATGGGCATTATATAAATATTCTTTTTTATCTCATTCGGTAACGACGGCAAATCCTGCAATCTTACAGCATCTTTCTCAGTAGTGATTATTATACTCTCTTTTCCCAAGGCCTCGTGTGCCGATATGATATCCTTGATGTCGTTGTCGCTGAAATTGTGGTGGTCGTGATACTGTTTAGTGCAAACCTTTGCCCCCAAATTTTCTATTTCTTTTCTCAGAGGATAAGGATTTGCAATACCCGTCACCAATAATATGTTCGTATTCTTCTCAATCTCTTTTAACGGCTCTTTATCATCCATACGATATAAACTGCCGTATTGCATCGCTGTAAAGAAAACCGGTATATCTTTTTCTTTTTTAATGTATCTCTTACACCACTCACGTTCTTCAGTGGTTATTTTGTCGCATTTTGTTATAATAGCCATGTCGGCACGTTGTAATCCATTACTACTTTCTCTCAATCGTCCGAACGGAATCACACAATCCTGCCATATCGGGCGGTTGTAGTCAACAAGCAGTATGTTAAGTCCCGGTTTTACATGGCGGTGCTGGTATGCGTCGTCAAGTAAAATCACATCAACCTCTTTGTTTCCGGTTATTATATTACTAATACCGTTGACACGTTTCTCACATACACAAACGTCAACATTTGGGAATTTGTTCTTAATCTGTTTTGGCTCGTCACCAATTAACGTCATCGGAGTACTGTGGTCTGCTTTCAGAAAACCCTTGCTTTTTCGTCCGTAACCACGACTTAATACAGCAATGTTGTACTTGTCTTTAAGTAATCTTACAATGTATTCTGTATGAGGCGTTTTGCCGGTTCCTCCAACGGTGATGTTTCCAATGGAAATAGTTGCAATGTTAAAACTGTTACTTTTGATAATACCTCTATCAAAAGCCTTGTTGCGTAGCCACATAATCCAACAATATGGATTTATCGCGTCAGCAAGTTTCTTTAATATGCCTTTTTCCTTGTTTAACATCGCCTGATATATGTTTTGCAAAAATAGTAACAAACGAGCAAGAAATACGAAACTTGTTTCGGTATTTTTTACAGCGAGTGCAGAAAATTTTCGAGTTTTCTCAAAAATAGTAACAAACGAGCAAGAAATACGAAACTTGTTTCGGTATTTTTTACAGCGAGTGCAGAAAATTTTCGAGTTTGCCTCAAAAACAGTAACAAACGGGCGTAATTTCAAACAGCTTTAATATCTTATGCCCTGTGCGAATATATCCTGATATTGTTTCAAATGTATATGTTGTTCGGTATATTTTGTAAGGCTTTTGGTCTCTTTTGTAATTAGAAACAATTTCAAGTGTTAAAAAATATTATAATAGCCAAAAAGTTGCGTTTGTATAAAGGTTTTTTTACGAAATGTTTAATGATTTGAAAAAAAAAACTACCTTTGCCATGAAATAGGGTGTAGATTTGCGAAAAAAGTTGTAACTTGCACCCCGATAAGCTTTTTGTCTTTACTCAGGAAAGATGCTCGAGTGGTTGAAGAGGCACGCCTGGAAAGCGTGTATACGTCAAAAGCGTATCGGGGGTTCGAATCCCCCTCTTTCCGCAATAATTTGAATAAATTAACTTAAAATACTAATTCTAAAATTTACACACAATGAAAAAACTTTTTGCAATCGTTGCAATGTTGGG
>JAGCJL010000084.1 GCA_017647975.1 Bacteroidaceae bacterium
AGACCTTTAGGATGTCCTTCAAACATAGATAAAAAATTAAAATGTTAATAAATAATTCACTCAAAAAAACCGGATGACAAAACAGTCATCTGGATTTGATTTTTAAAAACGTCTTTTCATAAATACAGCACATCTGCAATTCGCATAATAAGCGTATTTTAGAAAAAACTTTTGCGAAGATACAAAAAAAGAGGCAATAAATAAAAGTTTAGGGGTTAAAATGAACAAAATAAAAGAAAGTTTATTTTTTAATTTAGATATATTATAAAATATTATTTAAACAAGCCATTATAATTTGCCTTTTCGCAAGGATTATATTATCTTCGCAGAATAATAAAGGATAATCTTAAACAACTATACAATGAGTGACCAGAGATACATGATGCGTGGTGTTTCAGCATCAAAAGAAGACGTTCACAATGCGATTAAGAACATTGACAAGGGACTTTACCCAAAAGCTTTCTGCAAAATCATTCCCGACATATTGGGAGGAGACCCTGAGTATTGTAACATTATGCACGCCGATGGTGCAGGTACAAAATCATCATTGGCTTATCTTTATTGGAAAGAGACTGGCGACATCAGTGTCTGGAAAGGTATCGCACAAGATGCTTTAATCATGAACATTGATGACCTCCTATGCGTTGGTGCAACCGACAACATTCTTGTTTCATCAACCATTGGACGTAACAAGTTGCTTGTTCCGGGAGAGGTAATTTCGGCTATCATCAACGGCACAGACGAACTACTTGCCGAATTGCGTGAAATGGGTGTTGGAGTATATGCAACAGGAGGAGAGACTGCAGACGTAGGCGACCTTGTACGCACCATTATTGTTGACAGTACTGTTACTTGCCGCATGAAACGTAGCGATGTCATCGACAACGCCAATATTGCAGCCGGCGACGTAATTGTCGGTATGGCATCATACGGACAGGCGACATATGAAAAAGAGTACAACGGCGGTATGGGCAGCAACGGACTTACATCAGCACGTCACGACGTGTTCAGCAAATACCTTGCTGAGAAATATCCTGAGAGCTACGACTGTGCAGTACCCGAGGAGTTGACATACTCAGGAGGATTGAGACTCACAGACGAGGTAGAGGGTTCACCACTCGACGCAGGAAAATTGGTATTGTCACCAACCCGCACATATGCACCTATTGTAAAGAAAATGCTCGATGCATTACGCCCCGAAATCCATGGTATGGTACACTGTTCAGGCGGTGCACAGACAAAAGTAATGCACTTTGTAGAGAACAAGAGAGTTATAAAGGATAACCTATTCCCTATTCCACCTCTTTTCAAGACAATCAAAGAGCAGAGCGGAACTGATTGGGCCGAGATGTACAAGGTGTTCAATATGGGACATCGTCTTGAGGTTTATGTAAAGCCAGAACATGCCGAGGAGATTATTGCAATAAGCAAGAGTTTCGGTGTTGACGCTCAAATCATCGGACGTGTAGAGGCTGCTGAAAAGAACGAACTTATCATTGAAAGCCCCTACGGTACATTCAAATATTAAAAATACTCAAGGCTCTGCCTTTGAAAAAACGTCAATAGATGGAAAACAACTCACTACTGAGTAAACTGAATGACCTTGAAGCACGCTTCCAAGAGGTTTCAACGCTGATAACCGACCCGGCTGTCGTGGCGGACATGAAACGCTATGTAAGGCTCAACAAAGAGTATCGCGAACTGGAACAGATTCTTGATGCCCGTAAGCGATATGTACAGCTGCTGACATCACTATCCGAAGCAAAAGACCTGCTTGCCAATGAAAGCGACACCGAATTAAGGGAGATGGCACGCGAAGAGATTGACACATGCGAGAGAGAAATACCCTTGATTGAAGAGGAAATAAAGCTACTCCTCATTCCGGCAGACCCACAGGATGACAAGAATGCGATTCTTGAAATACGTGGAGGTACAGGAGGCGACGAAGCTGCAATATTCGCAGGCGACCTGTTCAGGATGTACAGCAAGTATTGCGAAAGCAAAGGTTGGAGACTGGAAGTTTCAAGTTGTAGCGAAGGTACATCGGGAGGATTCAAAGAGATTATATGCACCGTTACAGGAGAGAAAGTATATGGTACATTGAAATATGAGTCGGGAGTACATCGAGTACAACGCGTTCCAGCAACAGAGACACAAGGTCGAGTACACACATCGGCAGCATCGGTAGCCGTACTGCCTGAAGCCGAGGCTTTTGACGTTGAAATAACCGAGAGTGCCATTAAATGGGATACATTCCGTTCAAGCGGTGCCGGAGGACAGAATGTAAACAAGGTAGAATCAGGAGTACGTCTGCGTTATCCTTGGTTGAACCCGGAAACCGGACAGACCGAAGAGATACTTATTGAATGTACCGAGACTCGTGACCAACCCAAAAACAAAGAGAGAGCTTTGGCACGCTTGCGTACATTGATTTATGACCGCGAACACCAACGTTATGCCGATGACATTGCCAACAAACGCAAAACAATGGTATCAACCGGTGACCGTTCGGCAAAGATACGTACATACAACTACCCACAAGGGCGAATAACAGATCATAGAATAAACTATACGATATACAATCTCTCGGCATTCGTAAACGGAGACATACAGGATTGTATAGACCACCTGATAATAGCAGAGAATGCCGAAAGAATGAAAGAACAAGAATTATAACAAATACAATAAAAGCCATGAACAAACAAGAACTTGTAAAACAGATTAAGGAGAAACGCTCATTCCTTTGTGTAGGTCTTGACAGTGATATCAAGAAATTGCCTGCTCATCTCAAAGATAGCGAGGATGCTGTATTTGAGTTCAATAAAGCCATTATTGATGCAACAGCCCCATATACAGTTGCATACAAGCCAAACCTTGCATTCTATGAGGCTTGCGGAGTAAAAGGATGGATTAGCTTTGAAAAGACTGTAAATTATATTAAGGAGAACTATCCTGAGATTTTCATCATCGCCGATGCAAAGCGTGGTGACATAGGCAACACATCATCATTGTATGCACGCTCTTTCTTTGAAGAGATGAAGGTTGACTCAATTACTGTTGCTCCTTATATGGGTGAGGACAGCGTTAAGCCATTCCTTGCTTACGAAGGCAGCTGGGTAATTGTTCTTGCACTTACATCAAACCCAGGCTCTCACGACTTCCAGCTTACAAAGGACGAAGAAGGCAAGATGCTCTTTGAAAAAGTTCTTGAGACATCACAAAAATGGGGAAGCGACGAGAACATGATGTACGTTGTTGGTGCCACACAAGGCAAATCATTCGAAAATGTACGAAATATTGTTCCAAACCACTTCTTGCTTGTACCTGGTGTTGGTGCACAAGGCGGTTCGCTTGAAGAAGTTTGCAAGTATGGTATGAATGATGAATGTGGTCTTTTGGTTAATGCAAGCCGTGCAATCATCTTTGCCGATGGTAGCGAGGATTTCGCCAAGGTTGCGGCAGAAAAAGCTCATGAATACCAATTGCAGATGGAGCAAGAATTAAAAACAAAAAACATTATTTAATAAAAGATTGTTGATATAACATCTTTTAATATAAAATATACAATTTTACAACTTTATATTAAGCCAATCAACTATCTTAGCAAAATAATCAAAGTCATAAATTATGATTTTTACAGCAAAACAGATAGCATCATTCGTCAACGGTGAAGTTGTCGGCAATGAAAATGCCGAAGTTTTTACCTTTGCAAAAATAGAGGAAGGAGTACCCGGTGCTTTGTCTTTTTTGGCAAACCCCAAATACACCGAATATATATACACCACTCTATCATCGGTAATTCTTGTAAACCGCGACTTTGAGCCAAATAAGGAACTTGATGTAACACTAATCAAAGTTGACAATGCATATGAAAGCCTTGCCAAACTAATGATGATGTACGAAGCAAGCAAACCCAAGAAAGAGGGAATAAGTTCACTTGCTTCAATATCGAAAAGTGCAAAGATTGGCAACAACTGTTATATAGCACCATTCGTTGTTATTGGCGATGGTTGTGAAATTGGAGACAACTGTATCATCCATGAAGGAGTTTCCATTGGAGACGGTGCAAAGATTGGAGATAATTGTCTGCTCTATGCCCATGCTACAGTGTATCATGAATGTAGAATAGGAAATAATTGTATTTTGCATAGCGGTTGTGTTATAGGTGCCGATGGTTTCGGTTTTGCACCAACTGCAGACGGATACAACAAGATTCCACAGACAGGCATTGTAGTGATAGAGGATGATGTAGAGGTTGGTGCCAACACATGTATCGATCGTGCCACTATGGGATCAACAATCATCAAGAGTGGCGTAAAGCTTGACAACCTTATACAAATAGCACACAACTGCAATATTGGAAACCATACAGCAATGGCAGCACAAGTCGCTATTGCAGGAACAACAAAGGTTGGAGAATGGTGTATCTTTGGAGGACAAGCCGGTGTATCGGGACACAGCACTATAGGTGACCGCACTACAATAGGTCCTCAATGCGGAACAATTGGAAACACAAAAGGTGGAGAGAGATTACTCGGTTCTCCGGCTATTGATGCACGCGAATATATACGTCTTACTGCATACATGAGACGATTACCGGCAATGGAGAAAAAGATAAAGGAATTGACCAAAGAACTCGAAGCGTTGAAGAACAAGTAATACCATGAATAAACAGAAAACACTAAACGGAAGTTTTTCACTTTATGGCAAGGGCCTTCACACAGGTTTGATCCTGACTGTGACATTTAATCCTGCACCGGAGAACTACGGATATAAAATACAAAGAATAGACCTTCCTGGAGAGCCTATCATTGATGCTGTTGCCGAAAATGTAACAGAGACAACAAGAGGCACTGTGCTTACAAAGGGTGAGGCACGTGTCAGCACCGTTGAACATGCATTGGCTGCACTGTTTGCATCAGGTATTGACAACTGTCTCATTCAGGTCAACGGTCCGGAATTCCCTATTCTTGACGGTAGTGCAATACACTATATTGAGAACATTGAACGTATAGGCATCAAAGAACAGACTGCCGAAAAAGATGTATTTGTAATAAAATCAAAGATTGAGATAAAGGACGGAAACTCAGGACACTCTATAATAATACTTCCTGACGAAAAGTTCAGCCTTAATGTTCTTGTACATTACGATAGCGATTTGCTATACAACCAATATGCTACACTTGAGGACATGGCCGATTTCAAGACAGAGATTGCTTCAAGCCGTACATTTGTCTTTGTACGCGAACTTGAGCCCCTACTCAATCTTGGATTGATTAAAGGCGGTGACCTTGACAATGCCATTGTAATATATGAGCGTGAAATGCCTCAGGAGCAATATAATCGTATTGCAGACGTACTTGGAGTACCTCACATGGATGCCAAGAAACTCGGATACTTAAATCACAAGCCTCTTGTATGGAACAACGAGCCGGCACGTCACAAACTGCTTGATATCATAGGCGACCTTGCACTTATTGGCAAGCCCCTACAAGGACGCATCATTGCTACTTGTCCGGGACACACCATAAACAACAAGTTTGCCCGTGCCATGCGTAAGGTTATACGTGAACATCAGATACAGGCACCTATATACGACCCAAACCGTACTCCGGTAATGGACATTATACGTATTAAGGAACTTTTGCCGCATCGTAGTCCGATGCTTATGGTTGACAAGGTAATTGAGTTAGGTTCAAACTACATTGTGGGTACAAAGAACATCACAATGAATGAGCCATATTTCGTTGGACATTTCCCCGAAGAACCGGTAATGCCGGGAGTGCTGTTGGTAGAGGCTATGTCGCAATGTGGAGCGTTGCTTGTAATGAACATGCTTGATGAACCACAAAAATATTCAACATATTTCCTAAAAATAGACAAGATTGTATTCCACAAAAAAGTAGTTCCTGGCGATACACTTGTATTCAAAGTTGAACAACCCGGTGCCCTACGTCATGGAATAACAATGATGAAGGGATATGCCTTTGTTGGTGAAAAACTTGTTGCTGAAGCACAATTTACAGGTCAAATAATAAAGAACAAAGAATAATATAGATATGATAAGTCCGTTAGCACATATTCATCCGAATGCAAAACTTGGAGAAAATTGCATTGTTGAGCCATTCGTTATTATAGAAGAAAATGTTGTTATTGGTGATAACTGTCACATAATGGCACACTCTTCAGTACTTAACGGAACACGTATGGGAAACAACAATAAGGTTTTTCATGGTGCGGTTGTAGGAGGTATTCCACAAGATTTGAAGTTCAAGGGTGAAGAGACCACACTTGAAATTGGTGATAACAATCTTATACGCGAGAATGTGACTCTTAACCGCGGTACTGCCTCAAAGGGCAAGACCGTAATAGGCAGCAACAACCTCTTTATGGAGAACTGTCACATTGGTCACGACTGTGTAGTAGGAAGTGGATGTATCATAGGTAACTCTTCAAAAATTGCCGGCGAGGTGACTATTGATGACTTTGCAATACTTAGTGCCTGCGTTCTTGTTCATCAGTTCAATCACATAGGCAGTTACGTAATGGTACAAGGCGGCAGCCGTTGCAGCAAGGATATTCCACCTTATATAATAGTGGGACGTGAACCTGCAAAGTATTGCGGTTTGAACCTTATAGGTCTTCGTCGTAGAGGGTTCAGCAATGAAACCATATCAAACATACATAATGCTTATCGTTTGATATACGAAAGAGGACATAATGTAACAAACGCATTGGCTTTGATAAAAGAGAGTATTCCAATGATACCCGAAGTAGAATATATTGTAAGATTCATTGAAAAAGAATCAACAAGAGGTATTGTGGGATAATAAATTAAACCGAAATAAAATAAACTCTAATATTATGGTATATAAATTTAGATTATTATCAGACGAGGTAGAAGATTTTAGACGTGACATTGAAATTGATTCCGATGCAACATTTTTGGAACTCAATAAAGCTATTTTGGAGTCTGTAAACTACCCCGATGACCAAATGACATCATTCTTTATCTGCACCAATAACTGGATAAAGGAGGTTGAGATCACACGCGAAGACATGGGTGGTATGTCCGAAGACGAGAACTATATAATGGCTGAGACCGTTATTGGTGACCTCATTGAAGAGGAAAAACAAAAACTCATGTATGTATTTGACCCACTGGGTGACCGTGCATTTTTTATGGAGTTGAGCAAGATCGAGTTCGGCAAGAGTGCCGATGAAGCAACATGTGTAAAATCGATTGGTGAAGCTCCAACACAATTGCAGGACATCAACGAATTGTTGAATTCAAGTACAACAACTGCATCCGAGGAATTCAATGAGGATTTCTATGGCAGTGAAGAATACAATGAAGATGATATTGACCTTGACGGCTACGACATTAACGACATCGCCGATATAAGTTCAATAGATGACATCTATTAAATCCTCGTTCATAAATAAAAGATGAACAATCTAGTTGTACTGATAGGTCCAACAGCTGTAGGCAAAACAGAGACAAGTTTTGCAATAGCCAAGAAATTTGGATGTCCCATAATATCGGCCGACTCAAGGCAGATGTATAAGGGTATGGAGATTGGTACAGCTATGCCAAATAAAGAGGAGTTAGCCCGATATAAGCACTATTTTGTCGGGCAACTTTCTCCGGGCGATTACTACAGTGCCGCACGATACGAAGAGGAGGTGTTGGCAGTGCTTGAAAAAGAGTTCCCTCACCACCCTACAATGCTCATGTCGGGAGGTTCAATGATGTATATCGATTCCGTTTGTAAAGGTATTGATGACATTCCCACTGTCGATGAAGAGACAAGAGCTTTGGTACTTGCCAAATATGAACAAGAAGGACTTGAACAGTTGGCAGCAGAATTACGTCTGCTTGATCCCGATTATTACAACGAAGCCGATATAAAGAATCCCAAACGTGTCATGCATGCACTTGAAATATGCTACATGACCGGTCAGACATATAGTTCATTTCGTAAACGCCAAGAGAAACAACGCCCTTTCAACATCATAAAAGTAGGACTGCAACGTGAACGCGAAGAACTATACGACCGTATAAACAGGCGAGTTGACATGATGATTGAACAAGGTCTGATAGATGAAGTGAAGAAATTCGCACACCTAAAGCAACACAACTCCTTGAACACAGTTGGTTATAAAGAGATTTTCAAATACCTTGACGGAGAGTGGACACTTGACTTCGCTATTGAAAAAATAAAGCAGAATACACGTATATATTCACGCAAACAGGTGACATGGTATAGAAAAGATACCGAAGTCACATGGTTTCATCCCGATAATGTGGAAGAAATCCTTAGACATATATCTGCATCATTGAAATAATATAGTTTCAGACAGCGTATAACCGCCCTTGCCACGTACCACGCTCACGCATACGCTTTTTGACTTTATCAACAAGTTCATGATTCTTTATACCCCAGTCGGGTGCTATCAGTAACTCTTTGGGTGACTGTGAAGCAAAACGCTCAAGAACAATATCGGGACGCAAACGTTCAATATAATCTATAACAGTTTCAATATAATCATTTAAATCAAAAAGGGAGAAATCAGTCGGATTATCAAAAAACTCCTCTGCCATTCTAGTACCCTTGATAAGTTGAAGCTGATGCAATTTAAGTGTCGTCAACGGCAACTGTGATAACAGAGATGCCTGTTTCATTATGTCACTACGCGTTTCACCGGGAAGTCCCAATATTATATGTGCCCCAACAGGAATACCACGTCGGGCAGTACGATGCACAGCATCAACGGCACAAGCATAATCATGTCCTCGGTTTATACGTACAAGTGTTTTGTCATCAGTACTTTCTATACCATATTCCACAAGAACAAATGTACGTTTCTGTAATTCCACAAGATAATCAAGAAGTTCTTCGGGCATGCAATCAGGACGTGTACCAATGACAATGCCCAGGCAACCGTCCACTGCGATAGCCTCTTCATATCTCGCTTTCAAGTTTTCAAGAGAATCATAAGTATTGGTATATGCCTGAAAGTATGCAAGATACTTCATATCGGGATATTTATGCGAGAAAAATGAAATTCCTTCCCTCATCTGTTCACTTACAGGCAAATGCTTATGACAATATGCCGGATTAAAAGTCCTGTTATTACAATACGTACAACCGCCACGGCCTTTACTTCCATCACGGTTAGGACATGTAAAGCCACCATCAAGAGTTATCTTCTGCACCTTGCAACCAAACAGGCTACGCAGATAAGAACCGAAATCATTATAATAAAAAATATCCTCGCTCATAGAGAGCGAAGATAATAAAAAGCACAGAAAGCGACAAACACATAAATCTATTTTATCTGTTCTTTCTGAAATCAGTGGGAGTCATTCCTGTCAATCTCTTATAATAACGACTAAAATAAGATTGGCTGGGAAAATTAAACTCATCGGCAAGTTCCTGAATACTTTTGGTTGTATATAACAACTCATACTTCAGGCGTGCAGCAACAGCAGAATCAATTATCTCTTTGGCCGAATGATTGGAAATCTCATTACACACCTCATTCAAATAGCCACAGCTGACACCAAGTTCATTGGCATAATAAAGCACCTCTCTTGACAATGAATGTGAATCCATCACCGACTTTATAAATTTCCTGAACAGTTCCTTCTTGCGTGACATATACTCACGGAAATTCGTGTTATAGTCATCACATGAGCTATAAAACTGTTGCTGAACATAAAACATGGCTGCAATAGTCTTTATAACTATTTTTTCAAAGTTATCATAAGTAACAATCTGCCGTGCTGTCTGGATAAGTTCAAATGACTGCTTTATATAAGTAAGGTATTCGTCACCGAAGAATATCAACGGATTGCGTTTTACATAATCATAATGTGATAGATTCAACTCACCTAATATTGGTGTGAAAGCCGATGAGGGCAATACCAATGCATCACACACAAAATCATCACTGCCCTTTTTCAAACATACAATATCAAGTGGATGAACAGACAAGAATGCATCGGCTTTCAATATATGATTCACATAATTTATTTCAATAGAAGCCTCACCACTCTTGCATAATATCATAACCAAATGACTGCAGCGTACAGGCTCATAATATTGGGGAATAAGATTCAGTTCCGTATAAATGATACGATCATCCATAAAGTCATTAGTCGTTTTCATAATATTTGATTTTGAAACAAAAGTAATAAAAAACCGGCATATAACCAATGAATAGATTAAAAAAAGGACAACATCGGTAGAGCAATGGAAATAACATTAACTAATATTTATTATAATTCAACATTTTTATTTTAATAATGTAAATATTGGTAAAAAAGAATTGAAAAACACTAAATACCATTCAGGCAGTTGATTAACAAAAAGAGTGCTTTATGTGTTATGTAAGAAAAAATATTATGGAGTGGATAACAGATTTATTGCGTTCGCACCCTGAACTTGCCATATATTTCACATTGGGTGCAGGTTTTCTCATTGGTAAAATACATTACAAAGGATTTGGTCTTGGAATCGTTACAAGCGTATTGCTCGTAGGTGTTGTTGTAGGACAACTTGAAATCCCAATGACAGGAGCTTTGAAACAGACCGCTTTCCTTTTATTTCTTTTTGCTATTGGCTACAAAGTCGGTCCGCAATTCTTTGCTGGACTAAAAAAAGAGGGATTACCCCAAGTGCTGTTTGCAGTAGTAATGTGTGTCATAATATTATTGACAACATGGGCCGTAGCACTTGCTATGGGATATAATGCAGGAGAGGCAGCCGGTCTGCTTTCCGGTTCACAGACTATCAGTGCTGTAATTGGTGTAGCCGATGATACAATTAGAGGTCTTGGATTGTCACAAGATGAAATGCAAAAGATGATTGACATAATACCTGTTGCCTATGCCGTAACTTACATCTTCGGTACTGCCGGGTCGGCATGGATATTGTCAAAATTAGGCCCTAAGATGCTTGGTGGCATTGAGAAGGTAAAACAGGCATGTCGCGAACTTGAAAGCAATATGGGTAATGATGAAGTTGATAAGCCCGGATTTATGGATGCCAAACGCGAAGTCGAGTTCCGTTGTTATCTCATAGAAAATGAATGGTTCAAAGAAAAACGTACAGTCAGTGACCTGGAAACATTTTTCGGAAAACAGAAAAAACGGCTTTTTGTAGAACGTATCCGCAAAGGAAAGCGTATCATAGACAATATAATGCCCTATGAAGTATTACATATTGGTGATGAGGTCGTTCTTAGTGGCAGACATGAATTCACCATTGGCGAAGAGAAATGGATTGGTACTGAAATTGAAGACAACGAACTTTCAAGTTTTCCGGTGATGATGATAAAAGTTACAGTAGCCAGTAAAAGCAAGAAACGGGAAATGCCTATAGACGGGAAAAATATCAGAGAACTAAGATTACAGAAATTCATGCATGGAGTCAGCATACAGAAGATACGCAGAACAGGAGTCAACATTCCAGTATTCCCCGAAACAAAACTGAATACAGGCGACACTGTTGAACTCGTTGGTAAAAAAATCGATGTCATGACAGCGGCTAAAGAGATTGGTTACCCCGACCCTGCAACAAATGAAACCGATATAATCTATCTCTCTGCCGGAATACTCATAGGTGCAATAGTCGGCAGCCTCGCACTGCACATCCATGGTATCCCCATTAGTCTAAGTACAAGTGGCGGAGCACTGATTGCCGGCTTGGTATTCGGTTGGTGGCGTGCCCACCGCCCTACAATGGGTGTAATACCCGATGCCGCACTATGGATATTCAACAACATGGGACTAAACATTTTCATTGCTATAATAGGCATATCGGCCGGTCCGGGGTTCATTACCGGATTCCGCGAAATAGGTCTGTCACTATTCATTGCCGGAATACTTGCCACATCAATTCCCTTGATTATCGGTATCTTCATTGCCACCCGATGGTTCAAATTTCACCCTGCAATCGCTTTAGGCTGTTGTGCAGGAGCAAGAACAACCACTGCAGCCATTGGAGCATTGCAGGAGACATTAGGTAGCGAAACACCGGCTTTAGGCTACACCATTACCTATGCTGTCGGTAACACGTTGCTTATTCTTTGGGGAGTATTCATAACACTCATGATTGCATAACAGATAAAAAAACAGTAATAATGGAAAAACTTTTGAATGACCATAGTATGGTTGACACATCGAACAAAAATTTGGAGAAAATAAGTCCTTTTGAACTCAAGGATCGACTTATCAAGTTAGCCCATGAGAGCATAGAAAAGACAACCCGTACATTGCTTAATGCCGGACGAGGCAATCCCAATTGGATTGCCACAGTGCCCAGGGAAGCATTTTTCATTCTCGGTAAATTCGGCATTGAGGAGTGCAAACTCGAATGGTACACTGCAGAAGGGCTTGCAGGAATTCCCAAAAAGAAAGATATATCATTACGCTTCGAGAAATTCCTGCAGGAAAACCATAAAGATAATGGAGCTGTGTTTCTTGAAAAATGCTACAGATATATGCTCGAAGAACATAAAGCCGATGCCGATGAACTTGTACATGAATGGTGTGAAGGTATCATTGGAAACCAATATCCTGTACCCGGACGCATACTTAAATATACTGAAATTGCCGTACGTGACTACATAGCTCAGGAGCTATGTGACGGCCGTCCACCACAAGGAGAGAGTGACCTCTTTGCTACAGAAGGAGGAACTGCTGCCATGTGTTATATATTTGACACCCTGCAGGAAAATTTCCTTTTGGAGAAAGGCGACAAAGTTGCACTCTTCACACCGGTATTCACTCCTTACATTGAAATACCAATGCTTGAGAGATACAAATTTGATGTCGTTCACATACCTGCAAGCAGAATGACCGGCGATCACCAGCATCTGTGGCAATACGACGAGAAAGATGTGAACAAGTTAAGAGATACATCGTTCAAGGCAGCTATCATAGTAAACCCAAGCAACCCGCCTAGCTACATGTTATCAAAAGAGATCACAGAGATGATTGTTGATATTGTAGAGCGTTGGAACAGCAATATGATGATAATTACAGACGATGTATATGCCACATATGTACGCGGATTCCAGTCCTTAGTGGCACGTCTGCCTCGCAATACACTCTGCATATATTCTTTCTCTAAATATTTTGGTGCTACAGGCTGGAGAAATGCAGTAATATCATTGCATCGCGACAATATTTTTGACGATATGCTAAAGCGTTTGCCACGCAAACGCAAGGGTGAACTGCAGCGTCGCTATGGAAGTATCCGCAGCGATGTAGAAAACATGAGTTTCATTGACCGCATGGTTGCCGACAGCCGTCAGGTAGCAATAAACCACACAGCCGGACTATCGTTGCCACAACAAATACAAATGACATTCTTTGCATTATTCTCACTAATAGACAAACGTGAAGGAGATGCATTCCGCGAAAAAATGTTACAGATTATTAGAGAACGCCTTGAAACATTATGGTCAAGCATGGGATTCACACTGTTGCCTGATTCTCTTCGTGCAGGATATTATTCCGAAATAGACCTGCTTGTTTGGGCTGAACGCTTTTATGGAAAGGATTTTGTAGAATGGTTGACCCACAACTACACACCGTTGGATGTTGTATTCCGTCTTGCAACAGAGACATCATTGGTTGTGCTTAATGGTGGAGGTTTTGACGGTCCCCAGTGGAGTATCAGAGTTTCACTTGCCAACCTAACCAAAGACAACTACACCACTATTGGGCATCATATAAGAGAGATTCTTGACTCTTATGCCGATAGATGGAAGAGCAGATAAAACATCAAAAGCACCTGCATGCAGGTGCTTTTGATGTTTTTATTTATAAAGATTTTTACTGATGTACATCACGTAACAAATCGTTTACAGTTTTTACAGGATTGAATGTAATCAAAGGCACTTCAACAAAAATTGTATTCCAATCACTCATAGCACCATTCCACAATCCGGGAAGCTCCATAGCCTTCAATTCACGGCCATTCTTTGATTTATGCGATATGAATCCGGTATTCTTGTCAACATATTGTGGCAAATTGAATTTCTCACCCTTATAGTTCTTGACAGCACATACCAAGTCCACCGGATTGAAGTGTGTACCATTCTCAAACATTGATTTTGCAGCCTCGTTGTTCATGTCAATCTGTGAGCTTTCAAGAATCTGCAACGAAACAGTACCGTCCTGATTATATGCACGGAAAGGACCACCACCAGGCTCGCCTACATTCTTTACCATACCGCAAACACGCATAGGACGATTCAATTTATTACGTAAGTAAATGATAAGCTCACCATCCTCCATATCTTTGATATCATAATTACGACACTGCAAGTCACGTTGCAAGAAATGTATCATCTCTTCAATCTGCTCATGTGTATATGCACCGCTATCAATAAGCTCAAGATATTCAAACGCTTTCTTTTGCTTTGCAACCAAAATACCGGCAAGAAGTTTCTTATATGTAACAGTATCTGACTTCAAACGGTCAGGAACGACATTGTCTATGTTCTTTATAAAAATAACATCGGCATCAATATCATTCAAGTTCTCGATAAGAGCACCATGACCTCCTGGACGGAATACAAGAGCACCGTTCTCACGGAATGGAGCATTGTCGGCATCAACAGCAATAGTATCGGTACACTGCTTCTGTTCCGAGAATGATATATCATATTTCACACCAAACTTATCCTCGTAATAAGCCTTACGTTCTGCAACAAGTTCTTCAAAAAGTGTTCTGTGATTAGGAGAAACTGTAAAATGTAATTTTACAACACCATCAGTAGCAGCATACAAGGCACCTTCAACAAAATGCTCTTCGGCCGATGTTCTTGCGTCATCGCCATAGGTATGGAACTTTAACAAGCCTTTTGGCAATGAACCGTAGTTCATACCGGTAAAGTCAAGAAGATTGAATACAACTGCCTTGTAATCCCCCTTTGCAACAAGCTCGGCTATTGTAGCATTGTTGTTCTTTACACACATTGCATTGAGGTCGCCAAAGAATGCAAACTTCTCAATGTTTGCAAAGAAATTCTTTTCAAAATCAGTAGTTGGGACATCATATTCTGCACTAAGGAACGAGAACAGATCCTTAAACATGCGACTTGCAGCCCCCGAAGCAGGAACGAATTTCAGAATAGCATTGCCTTGCGAGCAATAACCATCCCAATATTTTATAATATTTTCCTCTTCCTCGGAAGATACTCTTAAAATACCGTTCTCAATAGTTGCCGCATCTTCAATCTTAAGATATGGAAAACCTTTTTTGAATGTCTCCAACTGTTCGGCAACTTTTTCGGCCGAAATTCCTTTCTTTACAAGAAGGGCTTGATCTGCTTTACTAATCATAATATGTTAAGTTAAAAAGTTTTTTCTTATGGCGAAAATAGAAATAATTTTCATAAAAGGCAAAAAAATGCCAATATTTAAAATAGAAAAGTTAACTTCGCAACTGAGAATAAAGAAAATAGAAGGTATGGAGGATTTTTTCACAATCACAGCTGAGGAAAAGAGAGAGATTCTGGAGCTCGCAAGAGTTATTGGAAAGAACGTTGAAAGAGAAACTCTGACAAGCGGATATAAGTTTATAAAAGAAAAAATTACAACTGCGATATCCGAAGGCAAGATAACACGTGACACCCTTGGGCTTAATCCAATATTAACCGATATGAGAACAGCATCTCTTGTTGGACAAGAGATCGGTTTCCAAAATGAGATAATCATCAGTATTCTGCTGAACCGTTGCATACAGGCCGGAACAACAAATATTGATGAGATAAACATGCTTTTTGGTGAAAACACCTCAAAAATACTCTCGAACCTCATGCAAATAAACTCCTTATATGCCAAGAGCCCTACTATTGAGACCGAGAATTTCCGTAACCTTCTCTTGTCATTCACAAACGACATGCGTGTTATTCTCATTATGATAGCAAGCCGTTTGGTAATGCTCCGCAGCCTCTTCGGCAGTGATGATGAAAACGCACGCCGCATGCTTGCTGGTGAGGCATCCAAACTATATATTCCCCTTGCACACAAGCTCGGTTTCTACAAGTTAAAATCAGAAATGGAGGATTTTGCTTTGAGATATACCGAGAGTGAGATTTATGCAGAACTAAGCCGCAAGCTCGAAGAGACAGCAGCTTCACGTGAAGACTACATAGCCTCATTCATCAAACCTATTGAAAGGGAACTCAAAAAGCAGCCCCATATAAAATACCGCATCAAAGGACGCACAAAATCCATCAACTCCATATGGCAGAAGATGAAGAAACAACAACGTCCATTTGAGCAGATTTATGACCTTTTTGCCATTCGCATTATTATAGACAGCGAACCCAAGAATGAAAAGAGTGAATGTTGGCAAGTATATTCAATGGTTGCCGACATGTACACCCCCAACCCTCACCGTCTGCGTGATTGGCTTTCTGTACCCAAAAGCAACGGTTACGAGTCACTGCATACAACAGTTATGGGCCCCGAAGGACGTTGGGTCGAAGTTCAGATACGTACCGAGCGTATGGACGCTGTTGCCGAACATGGTCTTGCCGCACACTGGCGATACAAAGGCATACAGAGCGAGAAAGGACTCGATAACCTCTTGGCTTCAATACGCGACACATTAGAGAATCTCAGCGAAGAGAATGCCACCGAGAACAAATTCAAGATGGAACTTTACAAGGACGAGATATTCATCTTCACTCCCAAAGGCGATCTCTACAGACTGTCCAAAGGAGCGACAATACTCGACTTTGCATTCTCAATACACACCAACCTTGGTTGCAAATGCACCGGAGCACTAGTCAACGGACGCAATGTTCCCATACGCCATGTATTGAACAACGGTGATCAGGTAGAGATTATAACTTCAAACAGCCAGTCACCAAAACAAGCATGGCTAAACATAGCCCAAACAGGCAGGGCACGTACCAAGATACGTCAGGCACTCAAAGAAATGAGTGCTAAGCAAGCCGATATGGGACGTGAAGCCATTGTACGCAAACTAAAGAATCACAAGATAGAATGTGATGAGGGAATCATGGATAATCTCATTCGCAAGATGGGTTTCAAACGTCTGACCGATTTCTACCAGAAGGTTGCCGAAGGAGCTATAGACATGGCCGATATTCTAAAGAGATACCAGTCATTCCTAAACCCCGAAAGCGAGAACACCGAGAACCGCAGTGCCGACGGCTACCAATACAGTAACACCGAAGGCGGTAGCTCACCCGATGTACTTGTCATTGAACGTAACCTCAAAGGAGTCGATTACAAACTCTCAAAATGCTGTGCACCAATCTTCGGCGATGATATATTTGGTTTCGTAACCATTTCGGGTGGAATATCAATACACCGTAAAGACTGCTGCAATGCTAAACAGTTACAGGAACGCTTCCCCTACCGCATAATAGAAGCACGTTGGAGCGAGATGGATAACAACACTGCCCTATTCCCTGTGACACTACGCATCGTTGGACACGACGATATAGGAATTGTAAACAACATTACATCAATAATCTCGCAAGAGAAAGGCACAATGATGCGTGGTATAAACATTGAATCGCACGATACACTCTTTTCGGGTACACTATCACTGCTCATCAATGACAAACTGAAACTGAACAAACTAATTACAAAGATAGAAGGAATAAAAGGCGTTAAACAAGTAAAGAGAATTTAAAAAAAATAAAATACCATGAGAAAGATTATATTCATCATATTGGCACTGATATCAACAGCAGCCATGGCACAGAGTGACAAGAGAGCAAAGATTGAATTTGAAAAGACAACAATAGACCTTGGCAAGTTTGGACAGGAGAATCCAATACAAAAATGCTATTTTATATTCAAAAATACAGGCGATGCCAACCTTTATATCCATCAAATAATAACATCATGCTCCTGCACAAGCAACAAATATCCAAAACATGCCATAGTTCCGGGAGCAAGTGATACAATCTTTGTCACATACAACGGCGAAAAGAAATCACCCCGCAAATTCAGGTCAGGCATAACAATACATAGCAATGCTACTGTTGAAATGACAAAGGTGTATATTAAGGGAGAGATGCTTCCGGCCAAAGTCGTAGAGACACCGATAATTGAAGTAGAAGAGTAATTACATAGTATCTCGGTGTAGAAAACAACGTAGAAAGAGACAGGGCAAAGTTCGCGAATTTAACGTATGCGACAGGCATCTATACTCTAAAAAACATTTATCAGTCGGCGTTTTACAGCTTCTGTTTCAAGAAGGATTTTAATGAACTCCTTTGCTGCAGCTTTCTGATATGTTCCTTTAAGGCTCAGCAGCGATGCTTCCATAACATTACCCTCTTCGTCAAGAGGAATGGCCTTGAAACGTGTCTTGCCAAAAACTGCCGATGTTGAAAGAATTGTTGCGAAATTGCCTGTAGATACAAGTTGTAAAAGGATATTTGTTTCGTTAAGTTCTAATTTTGAGGATAGCGTGATACCCTTATGCTCCATGAGACGATCAAGCATCATGCGTGCCTGCAATCCCTTTGAAGGCAGAATAAGTTGACGTCCTTCAAGCTCATGCAGTTTTATATTCTTTCTCTCGGCAAGCGGATGCTCCTTGCACACCACCACAGCCAAAGAGTTCTCGAATAAGGTCATGGAATTGATATCGGGAGCATCATTGAGTGGTTTATATGATAGGATAAAATCGAGTTTGCGATCACGCAAGAGTGAGAGCAGTTCATCAACAGTCTTGTAATATATCTCAAGCTTTATTCCGGGGAACTCCTTCATGAAACTTATGACACCTTCGGTGAGCACTGTACTTAGGCTGTATGTCACTCCCACACGCAGTGTACCAACCTTGACATGCTGCAGGTCGTGCAGACGCTGCACTGCATCCTCGGCATCATCTATTGTCTTGCGTGCGAAAGGCAGAAACTCCTCGCCGGCCTCGGTTAGCGATATATGACGGCTGTTACGCAAGAAGAGTTCAAAGCCCAGTTCAAATTCTAGTTGCTTTATCTGCTGTGACAAAGTACTTTGTGTTATATACAGATGCTTTGCAGCAACCGAGAAATTAAGATACTCGGCACTCTTGACAAAATATTTCAGCTGGCGTAGTTCCATTTTTTATATACTCTTGCGTTTGCAGATGCGAATATAAGAAATCTGCTCCACATAACGAATTATGCGGAGCAGAAATATCTAAAAGTTTATTTTATCTCTATTAGAAGCCGATGAAAATCAACATTGCGTAACCAAGTACAAGACCAAGGAGACCAATGATGATACCAACCTTCATCATATCCTTCTGCTCAATGAAACCTGTTGAGTGAGCAATGGCATTAGGAGGTGTAGAGATTGGAAGAATCATTGAAACAGAAGATGCGATAGCGATACCTACCAACATTGCCTGAGGACCACCAACACCATCAAGAGCTGTACCAAGACCGCTTGCTACCACACCGAGTACTGGAACCAACAATGATGTTGCAGCAGAGTGAGAGATGAAGTTAGAGAAACCGAAGCAGATGAGACCTGCAAGAATCATAACTACAAGTGGTGAGAAGTTACCGAATGGTACTGACTCAACGATTAGACTGCTCAAGCTCTGTGAGCCTTCGCCCTTGTAGTTAAGTGCAACACCGAGTGCAAAACCACCGGCTACCATCCAAAGAACACTCCAGTTGATTTCCTCAAGGTCACGACGTGTAAGGATACCTGTTGCACAGAATATTGCTATAGGAATCATAGCCACAACATTGGTATCGATACCCCACATGTCTGTACCGAACATCCACATGAAGATTGTCACAACAAAGGCTACAACAACTGACCATGTCTTGAAATCCCAACGGATGTTACCTTCAATCTCAATCTTGATATTCTTCTGCTTGAATGGGAACATGAAGCGGAGCAACAACCATGCAAGTACAAGAAGTACAATCACGAATGGAGCCATTTTTATTGTCCAGTCAACGAAACTGATACCCATATCCTGTGAAGCAAGGTAGTCAAGAGCAATCATGTTAGGAGGTGTACCGATAGGAGTAATCATACCACCAAGGTTTGCACCTACAGGAATAGCCAAAGCCAATGCAATACGGCCTTTACCGTCAGCAGGCAAAGAACGGAGTACAGGAGTAAGGAATGCCAACATCATAGCAGCTGTAGCAGTGTTGCTAACGAAAGCCGAGAAGATAGCTGTTACAAGTATAAAACCGAGCAACACAACCTCTGAACGTGTACCGAAAGGCTTCAAAAGCACACGTGCCAAAGCAACGTCGAGCTTAACCTTTGTCAAACCGATTGCAAGCACGAAACCACCGATGAATAGCATGATTGTTGGGTTTGAGAAACAAGCAAAGATGCTCTTGAAAGGTACCAAACCAACATTACCCTCGGGACGGAGGAAACTGAATGAACTTGTAGATACGGTAAACAACATAATTGTAACCACAATCATTGAGGTAACCCACGAAGGCATAGCCTCAGTAAGCCACATGAGTGCAGCAAACACAAAAAGAGCAATGATGCGTTGGTGAACAACAGTAAGACCTTCGATACCGAAAGACTCTGTAGGCAACATTGCAACTACCATAGAAATTACTGCAATAAAAATAAGTTTTATTGCATTGAGAGGAAGTTTTCTCTCTCTCTTGTGGGATTTGTTCTTCTGAATTTTCTCAAGAACGCTGTAACCCGGAAAGTTTTTAAACATAGTTGATTATTATTAAATGAAAAATTATCTAAAAAAAGTCGTTTTTCACAAATCTTTGCAAAATTACAACCTAATTATTATTATAAATAATAAGCATCTATCTGTTTTTACGATAACAACTATAGATGACATCAATACATAATAAAAATATGTCACCCAAAGCAAAGAAAAAGATACATTATAGTATAATATATGTGCCAATATGTAAGAAAATAGTTATATTTGCAATTATTTATAGAGAAAAAAACGACATGAAAGCTTTTGTTTTTACAGGTCAGGGTTCACAGTTCAGTGGAATGGGAAAGGATTTGTATGAGAACAATTCCTTGGCCAAAAAGTATTTTGAAAAAGCCAACGAAATATTAGGATTCCGTATCACTGATATCATGTTTAACGGCAGTGACGAGGAGCTACGTCAAACCAAAGTCACACAGCCTGCAGTATTTATACATTCTGTAATATCGGCACTTGCTCTTGGTGATGAGTGCAATCCACAGATGGTTGCCGGGCACTCGTTAGGAGAGTTCTCGGCACTTACCGTTGCCGGAACATTAAGTTTTGAAGACGGTTTGAAACTTGTTTATCAGCGTGCTCAGGCCATGCAGAAGGCTTGCGACATCCAGCAATCAACAATGGCTGCGATATTGGGACTTGACGATGAAATTGTAGAAAACGTCTGCAATGAAATTAGTTCAAAAGGCAAAATTGTTGTAGCAGCCAACTTCAACTCTCCGGGGCAGGTTGTTATCTCGGGCGAGATTGATGCGGTGAACGAGGCTTGTGAAGCACTGAAAGCCGCGGGAGCAAAACGTGCATTACCATTGAGTGTAAGCGGAGCCTTCCACTCACCTCTAATGCAACCGGCAAAGGAAGAACTTGAAAAAGCTATTGCCGAAACAACATTCAATACACCTTCGTGTCCCGTATATCAGAATGTTGATGCCAAGCCACACACCAATCCACAGGAGATAAAGAAAAATCTCATAGCCCAACTGACTGCACCTGTACGTTGGACCGAGACTATCAAACTTATGATTTCCGACGGAGCAACAGACTTTGTAGAGTGTGGACCTGGAAATGTACAGCAGGGACTTATAAAGAAAATCAAATCATCATTAGAATAATATTAAAAACAAACAATGTCCAAAATAATAATATACCAGTTATTGCCAAGACTATTTGGCAACAGTAACGAAAACTGTATTCAAGGAGGCACTATTGAACAGAACGGTTGTGGCAAGTTCAACGACATTTCGACTAAGGCACTTAACGCCATTCGTGGCATTGGTGCAACTCATGTATGGTACACAGGTGTCATAGAACACACCACACGTACCGACTACACAGCCTATGGCATACCGGCCGACCACCCCGCTACAGTAAAGGGTGAGGCTGGTTCACCCTATGCCATCAAGGATTATTACGACAACGACCCTGACCTTGCTGTTAATGTAGAGAAACGTCGCGAGGAGTTCAAGGCACTTATAGACCGTACACACAAAGCCGGACTTAAGGTTATTATAGACTTTATCCCCAACCATGTTGCACGCCACTACCATAGCGACAACACACCAAAGGGTACATACAGTTTTGGCGAGCACGATGACAAGAGCCTGTTCTTTGTAGGACATAACAATTTCTACTATCTTGGCGAGAGAGAGTACGGCTGCAACATTGACGCAAAGGATTGTGCCGACAGCGAATACACCGAATCTCCATTGCGTGCCACAGGCAACGACTGCTTTGGTTCTCCCGGACGTAACGATTGGTACGACACCGTAAAGCTCAACTACGGTATTGACTACCGCACCGGTAACCGTCAGTTCTCACCAGTTCCCAACACATGGGTAAAGATGCTCAAAATTCTAAGATATTGGGCATCACAAGGCATTGATGGATTCCGTTGCGACATGGTAGAGATGACCCCTGTAGAATTCTGGAGTTGGGCTGTGCCAAAGATTAAGGAGGAATTCCCAGGCATAATCTTCATTGGTGAGATATATCAGCCACATATATACCGCTCATTCATCAAGGATGGACACTTTGACTACCTCTATGACAAAGTGGGACTTTATGACACGCTCCGTGGAGTGATGAACGGCCAGACATCGGCAAACGAAATCAGCTATGCACTGCAGAGTACTGCCGATATACGCCAGCACATGCTCACATTCCTTGAAAACCACGATGAACAGCGTATAGCATCGGATTTCTTCGCGGCAAAAGCCGAGCGTGCACTGGCATCGCTCATTATCTCTGCGACAACAGGAACAGAACCTTTCATGCTTTATGCAGGACAGGAGTTCGGAGAAAAAGGTATGGACAAGGAAGGCTACAGCGGTGTCGATGGAAGAACAACCATCTTTGACTACTGGAGCGTCGATACGCTCAGACGCTGGAAAGGCGACGGCAGCTATTCTGGTGAAAATCTTACCGAAGAGGAGAAGGCATTGCAAGCATTCTATTCACACCTGCTTAACCTATGCAACAAGGAAGAGGCACTCACAAGAGGAACATTCTACGGCCTGCAATATGCCAACCCACACAGTGAGGTATATGACAGCAATCACACATTCGCATACCTTAGAGGAACAGACAAGGAGCTGTTGCTCATTGTCACCAACTTCAACGATCACGACAGAATGTGCGAGGTGACAATACCCGAGGAGGCATTCGCATTCTTTGGTGTTACATGCAGCGACAAACCACAGAAAGCAACAGAACTGTTGAGAAACGAAAAACTTGAATTACAGTTGAACTCTTTTGACAAGATTGCTGTTAATATACCGGCAAACAATGGAGTTATACTGAAATTCAAGATTTAATGAAAAGAATATTCGTTGCAATAGCACTGCTTACAACACTATTTACAACAAACGCCCAAGCAAAGCTTGAGCTTGCGACAATAGAAGATATTGTAAATAACGAGAAGTACTATTTCAACGACATTGTAGAAATATACAAGAGCGATGACCCATACCTGCGTATGGATGACATCGCTCTTGTATATTATAGTCAGGCATTCAAGGCTGCCGACAAAGATAGCGAGGAAAACAATAAATTGCTTAAACAGTATTATAATGAAAACGAGTTCAAGAAACTGTATGCAGTTGCAACAAGAGTTCTTGAACAGAAACCGGCAAACCTCAACGCCCTATTCTATGCTTGGGTAGCAGCAAAAGAGATTGGTAAGAGCAATGAGGAGATTCTCTCGTATGTAAACAAGTTCAACAGAATAGTACAGATGATTACAGAGTATGGCGATGGCAAAAGTTGCGAATCCCCGTTCTGTATAGTACACCCCGACGACCAGACTTTTATAATCTCGACATTGGAGGTAGAGAGCATCTCGGACAAATTCGATATAGAGACACTCTGCAATATACATACAATAAAGCCAACTAAAAGATTCCGCTCAGGCGTACTCTATTTTGATTTGAGTTTATTCCTTAAACAGAAAAAGTAAAATAAAAAACATTTTTATCAAAAATACTTGTCAATATGTAAAGTTTACATTACATTTGTCGTGTAATTTTAAACCTACATATATGAAAACGAATTATCTTTTACCTACAGGCTTCAGAAAAGCAGTTTGGTGTATGTTTATTCCGGGAGTAATTTTAGGAATACTGTACTTGTTCGGAGAATATCCCTCATGGCTTAACCTTGGCGGTTCAAAAGCCTTCGCACTGTTTGACGGTTTCAGCGATACCCAAACCTTCTCACTGATATTCAATGACAGCTGGACCGAAGAGTTCATAATCATTCTTATTGCCACAGCATTGCTTTTCATAGGCTTCTCACGTGAGAAGGACGAAGACGAGTGTATAGCCAACATAAGAATGAATGCCTTGGTATGGGCAATAATAGTAAACACAGTTTTACTAATTACCGGTACATTACTGATATTCGGTTTGCCCTACTTCACTTTCATGAGTATATACATGTTCAGTTTAATGATACTGTTCATTGCAAAATACCAATGGCTAATTTACCGTTTTAGAAAAAACAGCAGCTATGACGAATAACATAAGAGTTGAAAGAGCCATAAAACGCATGACCCAACAGCAGTTGGCTGAACTTGTACAGGTTAGCCGGCAGACAATAAATGCGATTGAGCAAGGTAAATATATCCCATCGACAGTTCTCGCACTGAAAATAGCAAACGTTTTTGAAAAAAAGGACGATGATATTTTCCAGTTGGAGGAAGAAGACTGGAATAAATAAGCAAAAAAAAACAGGCTTGTAACAGCAAGCCTGTTTTTTTTTGCTTATTTCAACGGTAATCACTTGATAACCTTCTTGCCACCTACAATGTAAATTCCAGAAGCAGTAATCTCGCTTACCTTACGACCAGCAAGGTCAAAGATATGCTCTTCTGAATCTTCTACTTCAAAATTCTCTACTGCAGTGGTATTGTCATCCTCCTTCTTGTGTGTTGAAAAATAATTTTCATTGGTTATATCCTCTATTGTCAAAGGTACATAAACCATAGAATAACCTTTTGTGTAATCACCAGCATAACATGGTTCCTCTTCAAAGAAGAAAGCAATATCACCGTTTTGTTGCAGGCTCATTGTGCTGTAAGAACTCAAAACAGAACTTACCTGCTTACCCTCGATCCAATTTCCTGCCATATCATTTGAAGTATATGTAGCATTGGCCGAAACCTCTTTGTACCAGATAGTAACATTTTTGCGGTCATACTGTCCGGAACCGCCCTTAGGCTGTGATTGCAGCAAAAGTTTCACGGCATCACCGTTAGAGTTCTTTGCATCAACACACATAATTTCACCATTGGTACCGTTATTGCCACCATTATTACAACCGTTCACAGCACTATTCCAAGTTCCGGCAGAAGTCTCCTTATTGGTATATGTAAATATATTGAATACACGTCCACCGACACGGCGTGCACTAAGCAGAATCTGTCCGTTAGGCAAAATTTCAACTTTTGGCTCGTCACCGGCAGCAACAGGAGTCTGGCTACCACCGAGGATATTCCAATTCTTACCCAAATCGTCGCTATAGATTGCAAAGTTATTATAATTGTTTGTGCCTATTCTAACAAGAAGAGCACCATATATACGGGCATTTCCCGTACCGTTATAATCATGGTCAACAGCAAGTTTACCACTACCAAAGAAAGCAGAGCCACCGCTTGGGATAAGACTTGTCGCTGTTGAATACATCTTTGTTGTCATCTCCTCAATCGTCCAAGTAACACCGTTGTCACTACTGAAGACACGAGCCATTCTGTTAGGATTGCTGGTTGAACCATTAGGGAAAAGCACGTCACCGGCAGCAGCCATAACAACGACATTTTCTCCCACTGCAGCAACAGCAGCATCACCAAAAGCACGCTCATAGCTTCCTTCCTTGCTGTTATCACCGGCTGCGATAGTCTTAATTTCACTCCATGTAGCACCATTGTCATCACTTGTGCGGATAACAAGGTCTATTCTCTTTGTACCTGTACCATGATTATCACGACCAATATCGTCCAAATTATGACGATAGTCGCTTATAGCAACGATTCTGCCTGTACTGGTTGTTGCAATGGCCGGGATACGATATGATTTGGGATCATCATTATAGAAAAGAGTAACATCACCTGTTCCGTCGGTCTTGAACTTAGCCACAACAGGAGTTCCGGCAACCAGTTTCTCTTTTTGTTCTGCTGTCAATGTTGGATTTTTTCCTAAAGCAACACCATCAAGATAGAAACCGACAAAATCAAAGCCACGATATTCGTAAGAAGATGAAAGCGTAATATTTCCCGATAAATCGGCCAAGACATAAGCTGTCTTGTTTACATCATCAGTTGTTGCAACAACATTATTAGAAGCCAATGTTATACCGCCAAAGTGTGTATTAGGATTTTTGTTTGTCAATCCTTCAACCTCTATTTTATAATATAATTTGGTCTCAAAACCGGCAACCAAATTCTTGATATCTGCAAGGACATCAGCAGCGGCATCACCTACTTCAAAAACGAGGTTTGAAGAACCCATATCGCCAGCTTGAGAATCCTGTGTCCAGCCGGTATCCCAAAGAAGAACACCATAGGTGTATTGAGAAGCACTTGTATTATGATTTACAGCATGTTTCTCTATACCTATTATAATTGGATGAGTTGCCAATGTAGAAGACTTGAATTCAAGAGCCGATGTTGTGGGTTTGGTTGAAAGCGGTACAGTATTCTTGTCAGCAGAATTATATGACATAAATTTACCCACACCTACATTATACAAGTAGTTACCATCCTCTGTTGAGTAGTAAATCCATTGACAATTCTTATTATCTTTACTTGGATTAGAATTCGTAAGCTTATTTGAATTATATACATAATCCACTCCTGCAGTTGCCATTAACCAGCCACGCTGTGTCTCAAAAGTATAGACCTTTCCGCTAACCAAATCAGCTGGTGTCTTTACAGCATTGGCAGGAAGGGTAACAGGAAAAATTTCTGCAATCTGCTCACTTGTCAGTACCGCGTTATAAACCTTTACCATATTTATAGTTGCGTCACACAATTCATGAGCAGCACTGCTTGCCATACCACCACCAATATAGATTTTGGCATTGGGATAATCCTCTTTCACCATTTTAGGAGTAGCAATTTCATAATTATTGAAATTGCGGTTCATAACCTCAGAACCATTGACATAAATTTTGAATTTATTGTTTGTTTTATCAAAAACATAAACAAGTTTCACACTCTCTGTGTTGTTTGGGATAGAACTTGTTGAAAAATGTTGACCATCTTTCGCTGCAGCGATATATGCAGGAGCTTGTCCTACATGTCCACAAGCCATAAAAGAGGTGTTTGTTCCGGAAAAGTTTTCAGGAACTGGCTGATCAGGGTCGGCAACACAGAAGAAGGCACCACGACCCGACATTGTTCCTGTTGTCACCTCCATTGCAACTGTAAGATTCTGCATATCAAAAATCTTTGTAGCATCGGCATCGCTCAACAGATAAGGAGCAGTACCTATCTGGGACAACTCAACCACCGGAGTCTGTGCCATTGCAGCTATTGTCATAAACAATGATGCAATAAATAAAGTAATTTTTCTCATAATGATTAGTTAGAAATTTATTGTGTTCTTAAATAATATCTTTAGCAAAGAAAGTAAAAATATTGCGTAATTCAAAATTACATCACAACCCTATTCAAAATACCTGTCAATGCAGCTATGGCAACTCCATAGTTTGTTATGGGAACACCTTGCAAAGAGGCCTGACGCAGACGATACATCACATGACGACGGGTAAACATGCACGCACCACAATGTATGACAAGATCATATCCACTAAGGTCTTCGGGAAAATCATTGCCTGAGACAACATCAATCGTCAAGCCATCGCCAAAGCGGTTACGCAACATACACGGCAGTTTTACTCTGCCTATGTCCTCGTTCTGCGGAATATGAGAACAGGCCTCAGCTATCAAAATTTTACTGTCGCCATTTAACGAGAGTAATTTTTCAGCCCCCTGACAAAAAACAGATATATCACCTTTGTGACGTGCCATAAGAAGAGAGAACGATGTAAGTTTCGTCTGCGGCGGAATAAGTTTTTCCACAGCTACAAAAACCTGAGAATCTGTTATCACAAGCGATGGCGGATTCACAAGCGAAGAGAGCAGCTGCGGCAACTCCTCAGAAGCACAACACAACGGAATACAATGTTTGTCAAGAAGATTACGAAGCGTCTGCACCTGCGGCTGAATCAAACGTCCTTTAGGAGCCTGAGAATCCTGTGGCATAACAAGCACCACCACATCACCGGCTTTGGCAAGCGAGTATGTCAAATCATCAGCATCATCAATACAACAGACACTCTCTGAAATCTTTTCAAGAAGTTCAGAGCATCCTTTCTTTGTTAACGAATGGACGCAAGTTACTTTTTCGCCTAAAACATTCGCCCACACGAAAGAAACAGAGGTATCTTGTTTATTATCATCGCTTAACACAACAAAAACCGTTGGTATTTCATATTTTTTAAAGAGTGCCTGCCATTCCTTTTCCAATGCGTTCTCTTTGGGATTGTCATGAAGCACAATTACGGCCACATCGGTACGTGCAATACTCTTTCGGGTTACATCGACACGCATTACACCAAGCTCACCCGTATCATCATATCCAGCGGTATCACCTATCACAGAAGCACCAATACCTGGAAGCTCAATATTCTTCCACACCACATCGGTTGTTGTCCCTGCAACAGGGGAAACAATTGAAACCTCCTGCCCGCAAAGAGCATTGACAAGCGATGATTTGCCGACATTACGACGGCCATAAAATGTTATATGTACGCGATTGGAACGTGCTGTTTCTGCCATACTCTTTTCAATATTTAAAAACGAAAATCACCTCTACCCTTATCTATCTCATCAAGATACTCTTCTGTCTTTTGACGCACTCTTTCATTAGGTATGCTTCCGAGCAAACGACGTATCATATTCTTGCCCTTCTCAGCTGTTTCGGGCGAAGCATAATCCCTTATATACTCCTTTAAAGTAAGCAAGGCATTGGGAAGGCAGCAGTTTGATATCTGACCATTCTTAAGAAGTGTCATGAAACGATCACCGGTACGTCCTTCGCGATAACATGCCGTACAGAAACTTGGTATGTGGTCAAGGTCAAGCAACCACCCAACAACTTCATCAAGCGAGCGGTGGTCGGCAATATCGAATTGCGAAGAGTTCTCTTCCTTACTCTCAGGAGTTACATAACCTCCAACGCTGGTACGCGAGCCGCCGCTTATCTGCGAAATACCTAATTCAAGTAACCTCTCACGACTCTTCTCACTCTCACGCGTGGATATAATCATGCCTGTATAAGGTACTGCAATTCTTATTATTGCCACAATCCTGTAAAAGATTTCATCGGGAACAGCATTTTCAAAATCATCGGTATCCACATCGTCAGCCTTACAAAGACGTGGCACACTTATGGTATGAGGACCTACACCGTATGTCGCCTCAAGATGTTCGGCATGCATAAGAAGAGCTACAAAATCATAGCGATAAGTCTCAAGACCGAAAAGCACTCCTATGCCCACATCGTCTATGCCACCCTGCATTGCACGGTCCATAGCTTCGGTGTGATAGGCATAATCGCTCTTTGGGCCTGTGGGATGCAGAGCCTCATACTGCTTTTTGTTATAGGTCTCCTGAAAAAGAATATACGTACCAATACCGGCATCACGCAGACGGCGATAGTTCTCAACAGTGGTTGCAGCGATATTCACATTGACACGACGTATAGCACCGTTCTTATGCTTTATACTATAAATAGTCTTTATACTCTCAAGAATATACTCTATAGGATTCTTAAGCGGGTGTTCGCCGGCCTCGAGAGCAAGACGCTTATGTCCCATATCCTGCAACGCCATCACCTCCGCTTTAATCTCCTCCTGTGTAAGTTTTTTACGTCGTATCTGTTTATTCTTTGCATGATAAGGACAATACACACAGCCATTCACACAATAGTTCGAGAGATAAAGCGGTGCGAACATAACAATGCGATTACCATAGAAACGGTGTTTAATCTCATTGGCAAGAGCGTATATCTCATTCACAGTCTCAGGATCATCACACTCTAGCAGAAGAGCAGCCTCACGATGAGTTAGTCCTTTGAAAGAGCGTGCCTTTTCCAAGATTTTTCCTATAAGTTCCTTATCCTTACAGTTATCACGTGCATAGTCCAGCGTCTCACATATCTCGGCATCACAGATAAATTCTGTAGCTTTGTCCGATTTTGGATTGTACATATTATAGTCTCCTCGGGAGTAGTCTATGGCATATCCCATTCCGTTCAACAGTTCGTTGAGTGCCGAAACCTGTTCGCCCGACTCACTACCCCATCCTTTTTTATTATTATAAATAGAATATTTATCTCTCACCGCAAGTGGTGTAAAATTAGGCATCACAACATTTGCTCCGGCAAGTATCCCCCTTTGAGTACCTTCACTACAAAGCGTTGCAAGAGCTGTAGTTGCCGGTATCAAGGCCTTTGGGAAACGCAAGCGTAAAAGCGATATAAGCAACAGCGTATCATTGACGCTCCCCGCCTCACATTCTGCAAACGGCGTACCTGCAGCCGGAACAAAAGGCCCTATACCTATCATTTGAGGTTTAAGTCTATCAAGAAAACAAAGGTCTGCGACAAGTTCTTCCACTCCCTGCCCCGGAGAACCAATCATCATACCACTGCCCACCTGAAAACCCAACTCCTTAAGTTTCCAAAGACAATTCTTACGATTGTCAAGACTCATGGAAGAGGGATGAAGATGACGGTAATGCTCCTCGCTTGCCGTTTCATGACGCAGAAGATAGCGGTCGGCTCCGGCACGACGCAACATCTCATATCCGGCATGCGAGCGTTCGCCAAGCGAGAGAGTGACAGCTTTTCCCGGAAACATTTCCTTTATTGACGAGACAACATCGGCAAGCCATTCATCGTTCATCAGCGGATCTTCACCACCCTGCAGAACAAAAGTACTGAAGCCTAACGAAGCCGCATGAGAACAAGCATCAAGTATTTCCTCTTTTGTAAGCCTGTAACGAGAGGCATCACGATTACCGCAACGCAAACCACAATAATAACAATTATTACAGCAATAAGAGGTTATCTCAATCAATGCACGAACATAAATCCTGTTGCCAAAATTATCAACAGCAACCTCATGAGCCCGGGAGATGATACACTCACGCTCCTCAACCGAAAGTTCGGTAAGCAAAGCCCGCCACACTTCATTAGGCACAGTCTCGGCAGCACCCAAGAGATTTATATATTCGTGTACTCTCTTTTTCTCCATTTTATGAAAGCTTATTGCAAAAATAGACACAAACGAGCGAGAAATACGAAACTTGTTTCAGTATTTTTCACAGCGAGTGTAGAAAATTTTAGAGATTTCTCAAAAATAGACACAAACGAGCGAGAAATACGAAACTTGTTTCAGTATTTTTCACAGCGAGTGCAGAAAATTTTAGAGATTTATCTCAAAAATAGTTGAATTTGCTCTTTTTTAATTACATTTACAACGAATTTTACAAAACAACTTCATACAATGATTGTACGATACAAACTGCTGTCTCGACTTGTGTCGATGTGGAAGAGAGATGAGCTTCTTGATAAAATCGACAGTATGCCAATAGAGATGTACCCGCGTAACCAAAAGCCTAAGGGACGTTGTTGCATACACAAAGAACGTGCCGTAGTTAAATACAAAACAATGGCGATGCTTGGTTTTACCATGAACGATGAAAAAAGCGAGATGGACAACCTGAGCTATTACGCAAAGAAGATGCTTGAACGTAAAAATGTTGACCGAACTGACGGTGCCATACTGCACGTGATGGATGAAGCTTGTTCTTCATGCGTAAAAATCAACTATGAGGTTTCAAATCTTTGTCGTGGTTGCGTAGCACGTCCGTGCTACACGAACTGTCCTAAAGATGCTATATTCTATGACAAAGAAGGCAAAGCACACATTGACCACGACAAATGTATCAGTTGCGGAAAATGTCATCAAGTATGTCCATATCATGCTATCATCTACATGCCTGTTCCATGCGAAGAAGCATGTCCCGTAAAAGCCATATCAAAAGACGAATTCGGCATTGAGCATATCGATCCTGAAAAATGTATCTACTGTGGCAAGTGTTTGAATGCATGTCCTTTCGGTGCTATTTTTGACAAATGTGAAGTATTCGATGTACTGAACAGAATACGTGACAACAAAAAGGTTATAGCAATGGTAGCTCCATCAGTACTTGCACAATTCGGCAAACCTATAGCACAAGTGTATGGTGCATTGAAAGCCATTGGTTTCAGCGATATTGTAGAGGTAGCCTATGGTGCCGAGGAGACAATCCGTCGCGAAGCCGAAGAGTTGCTTGAAAAGATTGAAGAAGGACAGCCGTTCATGACAACAAGTTGCTGCCCAGCATATGTTAATCTGGCAAAGAAACATATTCCCGAAATCGTCAAATATGTTTCATCAACAGGTTCTCCTATGCATTACACTGCAAAATATGTAAAAGAGAACTACGAAGAGTGTGTAACCGTATTCATTTCACCATGTGCATCAAAGAAAGCCGAAGGAACAAATGACGAGAACGTAGATTTTGTACTAACATTCCGTGAACTTGATGCTGTTATACAAGGCATGAGAATTGACATAGAGAGTTGCATACCATACACTCCCGAAAAACATGCCTCACACGACGCACACAACTTTGCCAAGACAACAGGTGTATTTACAGCCGTAAAGAACCATATAGGCAAAGAAGAACTTGAAGGTGTTGTTATTGCCGACCTTAACAAAAAGAACATAGCCCTACTTAAAGCATACGCAAAAACAGCAAAATGTCCCGGCAAATTGGTAGAGGTCATGTCATGTCCCGGAGGTTGCATAACCGGTCCATGTTCATGCAGTAATGCCGGCGAGGCAACACGCCGCTTTGAAGCAGAAATCAAGAAGATATAATTAAGAGAGTTACATATAACACAAAAAGAAGTTGCACTGAGTGCAACTTCTTTTTGTGTTATATGTATGTTGATTATTACATCAAACTGTTTGCAAGAGCAAGAATCTCTTCACCGATAGCATCTGCAGCCTCCTGTGTAGGACCTTCAGAATAGATACGGATGATAGGCTCTGTATTACTCTTACGCAAGTGTACCCATGTCTCAGGGAAGTCGAGCTTAACACCGTCAACAGTATTTATTTCAGCTTTACCTGCGTATGTAGCCTTAATCTTTTCAAGGATAGCATCAACATCACAACCAGGTTTGAGGTCAATACGGTTCTTACCCATGAAATAAGCAGGATATGTAGCACGCAACTCGCTTACAGTCTTTTTCTCATGAGCAAGGTGGCTCAAGAACAAGCAGATACCTACCAAAGCGTCACGACCGGCATGGCAAGTAGGATAGATAACTCCACCATTACCCTCACCACCGATGATAGCATTTGTCTCACGCATCTTAGTAACAACATTTACCTCACCTACTGCAGAAGCAGTGTATGTGCAACCATGAGCATTAGTAACGTCACGCAAAGCACGTGTAGAACTGAGGTTTGAAACAGTGTTACCCGGAGTATGTTTCAAAACATAATCAGCAACAGTTACAAGAGTATATTCCTCGCCGTACATCTCACCGTTTTCACAGATGATAGCCAAACGGTCAACATCGGGGTCAACAACGAAAGCAACATCGTTACCACCCTTAGCCATAAGTCCCATGATATCACCAAGGTTCTTTGCAAGAGGCTCAGGATTGTGCTGGAAGTCACCTGTAGGCTCACAATAAAGCTTATCAACCTTTGTGATACCCAACTTCTCGAACAACTGAGGAAGAATTACACCACCTACAGAGTTTACGCAGTCAATAGCAACCTTGAAACCGGCAGCCTTGATAGCCTCTACATCAACAAGTGGCAATGCAAGAACTGCATCAATATGTTTTTCATTATAGGTTTCGTCAAGACGATATTTACCAAGTGTTTCAACATCGGCATAATCGAACTCCTCGGCAGCAGCGATACGGAGTACCTCCTGACCTTCGGCAGCATTCAAGAACTCACCCTTCTCGTTAAGAAGTTTTAGAGCGTTCCACTGACGTGGATTGTGGCTTGCTGTAAGAATGATACCGCCACATGCCTCTTCCATAGTAACAGCGACCTCTGTTGTAGGAGTTGAAGCCAAACCTATGTCAACAACATCAAAGCCCATACCCATGAGAGTACCGCAAACAATTTTGTTCACCATGTCACCCGACAAACGAGCGTCACGACCCACAACAATTTTGTTTGTGGTCTTTGTAGTTGTCTTACGTATCAACGCTGCATACGCTGATGTCAATTTTACCACGTCCAATGGAGTTAAGCCTTCATCTGCTCTACCACCAATGGTACCTCTGATACCTGAGATTGATTTAATTAGTGTCATATAAGTTTTATATTAGGTTGTTAGTCAAATAAATTTTCCGGGAACAAGTTTTCGGGTTGGAATGTTATTTGGTAAAAACATGGATAAACATAGGTTGTTGCAGTTACCGTGCCATGTTTGTGCGGAACAATGAGATTCACCTTTGCCAACTGTGACTGGTGGCGTGTGAAATAGAGGTATGTAAACGGAATGAGCCAACCCGAAGGAACTGCATTACCATAGACACTTGCCATTACGCCTGATGTAAATGTTGCCGAATAGGTACCACTGGTATTTGTAACAAGCATTTCATCTGACACGCCCAGAGTGCTGGCCGAAATTGTATCATCATCCTGAATGTTGTATTCGTAATATTTTATCAATATGTTACGAGTCTCGCCATCATTTATACGACGGGCATCAGGTGCATTCTTTGGATTTCTCACAATTTGCATATAAACGCCGTCTATCTCAACAAATTCATTTTTAGCGACATCTGTAACAGAATCATTCGCAATGAAATCATCGTATGAGATAATATTTATGCCCTTTTCCTTAATGAATTCCTTTACCGATTCACGTTCTTTCTCCTGCATTTCGGAATATGTGACAGTTTCATCACATGCCTGAAACAAGCATGCAAAAAGAAGCAAAAGAGTAATGTAAATAAAATTGTTTCTAATCATAATCAAATCTCAAAAAATCATCATCTCCCATTAGGGATTCTCAAAAATACAATATTGTCGCGAAGATAGCAAAAGAAATTGTAAAAAAGATAATTATTATTATAATTATTATTAAACTCTGTGAACAATTTACATCAACACAAAAAACATCTGTATTCTGTTATCAGCACCCTATCATCCGTTATCTGTCAGTTCTGCCTTAAAGTCCTGCAACGCTTTTGAAAAAAGTTCCACAGCCTCCTTCATAGTGCAACGCAGTTCACCGCCCGAGGCATTCTTGTGTCCACCGCCATTGAAAAACTTTGCAGCAACAGCATTGCATGGAAAATCATCAACACTACGGAGCGATACATTGATTTTACCCGGCTGTTCCTCACGCAAAAAGCACGAGAACCTCATACCCTTTATCTGCAAAGGCATATTGACAAGCCCTTCCGTATCACCCTTTACAACATAAAACCTCATAAGTTCGTCGTGTGTGAGAGTAATCAACGAAGCGTTGTATTTATTATATACCTTTAGTTTTTCATTCATTACATAGCCAAGCAAACGCATACGCGATAAAGAGTAGTTGTAAAAGACACGACGATAGATTTTATCTTTGTCAATACCTTTTGCAAGCAGTTCTGCTATTATCAGATAAATATCCTTTCGGGTTGAGGCGTATGCAAAAGCACCTGTATCTGTCATCATACCGGTATAAATGCATTGGGCAACATCATACGTTACCGCATCAATGCCATATAAAGATGTCACAAGACGATAAACAAGTTCCGATGTAGAACAAGCATCGGGATGCGACATTGATACACAAAATTCATCCGAGGGGAAAGGATGGTGATCAAGGAGAACTTTCACAGCATTACTTTCTGCAATAACAGGGGCAGCATCACCGGCACGCGAAAGAAGATTGAAATCAAGACAGAAAATCACATCGGCCGACATAAACAATTCACAGGCACGTTCCTTTTCTGTATCATAGAACAAGACATCGGCCGACGAAGGCAGCCATGACAAGAACTCAGGGAAAGCATTTGGTAAAACAACATCGACATTCTTCCCTGCATTTTTCAAGCAATGATACAACGCAAGTGACGAACCCACAGCATCACCATCGGGATTCTTGTGCGAAACAATCACAATTCGGCCACTCTTGTCAAGCAAATCCCTGACTGTGGCTATATTATTGATGGAAATCATCTCTTCAAGCATAATAATAAGTTTTATCTTACGAAGATAATGAAAATAGTGTAAAACAAAGATTGTTCACGAATTTATTTTCCACGCATACCAATAAACTCAAAAGAATCTTCGTTTGGCAACAACATCAAAGCACCTATTTCCGAGACATCCAATACATCTACATCCAACGCTGCACACTCACGCATTATCCTTTTACGGCTACGTTTGTAAAGTGACGCATCCAATACAAGACATTCTGTAGGATAGACATCCAGCAAATCTTTCATACTACCAAGAAATCCGCGACAAAGAATAACCACATCGGCAGGTTCAGAATAGATATTATCCGCCCAAAAAGCATTATCCACAAGACGTATCTTTAATCCCGAATAAGACAACAATCCATACTCAAGCGTCAGCAAGGAGTCGCTATACCCATATTCCACCCATACAGGTTCATCCAAACCCTCACGTTTGACATAAGGAGCCGAAGAATACTCATACTCGGCATCCAACTGTGGAACGGTCGATAACAAATAATTTGCTTTTCCATTCACCACATGCAAAAGAGGATTTTTCCTGTTGTTGTATATCAAAAGATAGTTTCCGGCTTTTACTTCATTGCCTGTAAAATGATATACACCAAGCAGTACTGCAACCATAACAGATATAAGAAGCAACAAACGCCATTTACGTCCTGCTAAAGAGTAGATTATAATTGCAGCGAGAAGAAAAACAACAAGAATTTCCAACACCCCCAATTCAGGTAATGCCAACGAAGCACCGGGCAATGAAGCAACCCACCCCACCGTTGTATTCATAAAGGAGACAACACCGCTCAAGAGCCATGATACCATCTGCGACAAAAAAGCAACAGGAGTAACAATCCACAATGACACAGCAAGCAACATCACAACAAAAGCCAATGGCACCACCACGATATTAGTCAAAAGAAAATAAATTGGGAATACCCCAAAATGATACCACACAAAAGGAAGTGTTCCAACTTGAGCCACAAGAGATAAAATGAGTAAATTTGCAATATAGCCTCCCACTACTCCATATCTATGAACCTTCAAAGCCTCGCTTAGCGGTGGTACTAAAAGCAGTATTGCCAAAACAGCTGAAAACGACAGCTGAAAACTCACGTCAAACAAAAGATGTGGATTAAACACAAGCATAGCCAACGCCGCAAAAGACAACGAACTCAACGAAGAGACATCGCGACCAAGACAACGGGCAAGCGACATCAGAGTAAAGAGAATTGCAGCACGAACAACCGAAGGTGACAAACCTGCAATAAATGCAAAGACCCACAAAGCCGACACTATAAGCAATTCGCGAAAAATAATTACACCACGTCTTCTACCGCGATAAGGAACAAAGAACGACAGCAGCATATAAAAAATGCCTAAATGCAAACCCGACAAAGCAAGCACATGACTTGCTCCGGCAATAGAATAATTCTCTTTCAGTTCCTTTGGGAAATCGCGTTTTTCGCCAAGAGTCAACGCTGTGAGCAACGCAAGAGAGTTTTCATCAAACCCGCTACGTTTATAAAGAGTAACAACATGCTCCCTTGCACGCAAGGCCAATGTAAAAACATCATGTTCACCACGCCTCAACAAGTTCCACTTGCCATTGGGTACAAAAACGGTTCCCGAGAGATTTTTTACATAGTAATACTTTTTAACATCAAATTCAGCAGGATTACCCCGATTTTCAGGTGGAGAAACAGAGCCCTCAAAAGTTATTACGTCTCCAATATGCAATGTTTCTGTTTCAACTGTAGGAGTAAAATAGAGATAGACAAGACCTTTATTTCTGCCTACACCCGACAAGAGAGTGTCCGGCAAAGAGAGTTCGGCAAGCACCTTGATATTCGTTCCACGCATAAGCGGAACTTCTACAATACGTGCTCTATATTCACATTTGTCAGCACCCCATTGTTGTTCCTTTTCATTACTTTGCAAGCACTCTGTCAATAAACCAAGCGAAAACATAACTCCCACCACTCCAACACCAAACAAGAGTTTCCATTTGGGGGCAATATTAAAAAAACTCAACAAAAGGAGAACAAACGATAATGCCAAAGAACAGCATATATACAACAAAGAGATGTTGCAATACCACCCAAGTGCAATGCCGCCAACAAACGGCAAAGCAATTTTAAGCAAAGGGGTCGATTTAAGCATCGAATCACATACCACGCAAAGCGTCGATTATAGCATGAGGATTAGCATCCTTAAATACCGCATTACCGGCCACAAGAGCATCAGAGCCTGCCTCTACAAGCAATTTTGCGGTCTCAACATTAACACCGCCATCAACCTCAATGATAGCCTTTGAGCCTGCAGCATCAATCATCTCACGCAACTCACGCACCTTGTTTACTGTGTGAGGAATAAACTTTTGACCACCAAAACCAGGATTTACGCTCATAAGCAGTACAAGATCCAGTTCTTGAATAATATCCTTGAGCAGGCACACGGGTGTAGATGGATTGAGAGTGACACCAGCCATCATACCGGCATCCTTTATCTGTGTAACCGCACGGTGCAGGTGAGTACAAGCCTCATAATGGATATTCATTATACGGGCATTGAGTTCCTTGACCGCAGGCAGATAGCTCATTGGATTCACCACCATAAGATGCACGTCGAGAGGCTTTTCACAAAGCTCGGCAACATATTTGAGTACAGGAGGTCCAAAAGAAAGATTAGGAACAAAAACGCCGTCCATTATATCAATGTGCAACCAGTCGGCATTACTGCTGTTTATCATTTTCAAATCCTCCTGCAAATTACCGAAATTCGCAGACAACAACGATGGTGATACTATCTGACTCATATTTTACTTTATTTTTAAAACTAAATGCGAAGATAAAACATTCTGCGAGCAAAAGCAAGATTAAACAAAATAAAAAGTTCGTTTAACCCCATGCAGGTAAATTACACCTAAAAAATAACATATATTCAATATATATTACATATATTTGCAAGATATATTACATTTATAACAAAAGAGATTTATATTTATTAAACTTAATATCTTTATGAAAAACTTTAAATTAACCATTTGCATGTTCTTGCTTTCAATGGTAAGCACAAGCATTTTTGCCTTAGGCAATGCATTACCCAAAGGTACTTTGCCCGAATCTGGCAAGATGTATTACATCTACGCCGACACCTATTCAGGCGGACAGTATGTTAATCGTTATTTGTACAACAACAATGGTACATTAGCACTTAACACAACTGTAAACGAAGAGAGCGACCACTACATTTGGATTTGTTCCGAAGCCAATGGTAAATACACATTCCAAAATGCCGGTGACAACACAAAATATCTGGCACACAAAACACTTGACACATCACCATACAACTTCACACTTGGCAAAGCCGAAGCAACTCACGCAGGTATAACTATCTGGTCCGATAAAGCAGACCGTTACTTTGTAACAAAGAACGACGGTACAGCATTTGACCAAGCTAATAAAACATATAATCAAGCAAATGAAGATTGGTGTACCGACTATGTATTCATTCCATATTCTGCACCAACCGGCAATAGCATGAGAATCAACACTAACATTTCAGATGCCGGCCGCATCATTGTAAATGGAATAAAAAAACCACTCCCCTACACTATTTGGGAAAGCAATTTTGAAGCACCATACACAATTACCGCCGAAGCGAACGGTTCTTACACATTCTTGGGTTTCTATGATGGCGAAACACTTGTTGGCGAAACGCTTGAACTAACAGCTATTGAAGACCAGAAATTATATGAGGCACGCTTCGAGGCTAAAAATATTTTCTCTACAACAGAAAATCTTATTCCCGTACACATTGACAGCAACCGTCGTAACGGTTATTGCATCCGCATGAACAGCAAGGAGAACTATAGCACTGTAAACAGCGGTTCTGCCACATATGAAGAGAATGAGATATGGTATCTTGTAGGTGAGGAATCTTCATTCAAGTTATACAACAAACTCACCGGCATGAACCTTGCATTGACATTGGCCGGAAACGGACGAGATTCAGCAGCATCTTTAACAGAAGAAGGTACAGAGCTCTGCCTGGTTGCACAAGAGGACGGCAGCTATGGTATCTGCCCTGTAGGTGCTACAGGACAGAGTCTTAACATGCATGGAGGCAATGGCAAGGACATCAAGCTCTATGGCATAACCGACGATGCTTCTAAATGGTTGTTCAGCATTGTTTCAAGCAACCCGCTAACAATCAACTACAACACAAACACCGAAGGTGCTTATGAGACAAATTACAAGATTGGAGAGCTTACAATAAGCCTTAATGGTACAACAAGCACATCAATGCTTGAAATGAACAACCTCCCAACATCAAGCAAACTTTACTTTCCCGAAGGTTCAGCAACATTCGGTATGTCAGTAGGAAACATTCTCCGTGGTTGGAAAATGGACATTAACGGTGGTACAAGCATCGAAAACCAGGAAATCACAGAATCGGGCCTTGAAGTGAATGTAAACATCGCTGTTGACAAGGAGAACAAATACCAGTACCTCTATTACTCACCAGGACCAAACGGCAAGCCTTACCGTATCCCCGCTATTGCCACAACAGCAAACGGCTATGTGTTCGCAATCAACGACTACCGTCCTTGCGGAAATGACATCGGCTATGGAGAAGTTGACCTTGTGATGCGTCACAGCACTGCTGCCGGTGACGAATGGGACGGTCATTCATGGACCGACGAAATAAAGATTGCCGACGGTTTGGGAAATACTTCAGAAGGAATTTGGAAAGTTGGTTTCGGTGACCCCGCTATTGTCGCCGACCGCGAGAACAACGAAATCCTCGTCATGAGCGTATGCGGTAACCGTACATGTTGGGACGGCAATTATGGCGAAGGCGGCGAAAACGAAAACCCAAACCGTATGGCACGCATACGTATCAAGTTCAACGAAACAGAAAAAAAGTGGGAAGTAGGCCAGCCCGAAGAGGTTACTTACGATATTTACCCATTGTTCAAAGATGAGAACGGTAATGTACATGCAGCATCAATGTTCATTGGTGCAGGACGTATTGCACAGAGTTCTAAGATCAAGGTTGGTACACACTACCGTATCTATTGTTCAGTATGGACAGTAACCAAGGATATACGCCAACACCACAACTATGCATTATATTCTGATGACTTCGGTGAAACATGGCATCTGCTTGGTGAACTTGGTTACGAGAATAGCCCCGCAAAATACGGTAATGAGCCTAAGTGCGAGGAACTCCCTGACGGAAGTGTACTTTTGAGCAGTCGCAAGGGCTACGGACGTTACTTCAACGTATTCCGCTATACCGACTTTGAAAAAGGCGAAGGTGCATGGATGGGCGAAGTTTCAACAGATGTGGCAGGTAACCTCAAATGGGGCGGAAACTCCACCAACGGTGAGCCATTGCTTGTAGGCAACGTATTGTTCCAGTCGGCACCAACAGGTAACAACCGTAGCGACGTTGCTGTATTCTACAAGATACTAAGCAACAACTCTTCCGACTATACACCAGAAAAACTTTCTAACGGTTGGACAAAAATTGCCATAACCGACAAAGAATCAGCATATTCTTCTATGTGTATTCTTCCCGGTAGAGAAGAAATTGGTTTCTTCTACGAAGAAGTTCCCGGCGGTTACTCAATGGTTTATTTGCCTTTGACACTCAAGGATATCTTGTCCGAAGAGGCTTACAACGCTACAAAACTGCAACCAGAACCATTCGCACATGACAAAGGCCTTCTATACACTTACACTAATTTATTAGAAGAAGCTGTAAAAAACTCAAAGAAAGAAAATTTCAATGCTCTGCAGTTGCAAACAAGCAATACCAATGAAGCGTATTATCTTTCAACCAACGCACAGGAAGATTCAGAAGGACCTATTGCAAACCTAATTGACGGTAATTACGATACACACTTCCACTCTGAATACAAGACAAACGTAGGAGAGAACCACTATATACAGGTAAATTTGGGCAATGGCAACGAATTGTCTAAATTTGGTTTCAGATATGCTACACGTAAGGCCGAGACCGATTTCCCAGCTGTTATTGATGTTTATGGCAGCACAGACGGAAATAATTTCACAAAAATAACTACAATAAAAAACCTTCCTGGTGGAAATAGCAGTACAACAGTAATATATACTTCGGAAGAAATTGTTTGCGACGAGGCATACTCTTATCTGCGTTTCACTGTTACAGCAAACAATTCAAACAAGGTAGAGGATGGAAACCACCCATTTTTCCACATGGCAGAATTCTATCTATTGACAGCAACAGAACTTTCCGAAGAGCTTTTAGCAGCAATAGAAGCAGCGAACAACGCTATATCAGCTGCAAAAAACACATACGAAACAGCCCAAACTACCGATGAGTTCAAAACAGCTGTTGATGAAATAAAGTATGCATATAAGGCTTTCCTCGCAGCAACAGGCAACGACAAAGAGGAGGAAGATAACGAGAACACTACTATTGAAACTCCAGAAATAACCAATGACAAAGTTATTATCTTTGACCTTGCAGGCCGTAAAGTCAAGAACATTACAGCAGCCGGTATTTATATTATAAACGGTAACAAAGTTTTGGTCAAGTAATTGACAACACTTTGATATTATAAAAACAAAAGTCGCAACATGTTGCGACTTTTGTTTTTTTTCACTATTTTCGTTTTTTGAGAAATATTGAATAAATAAACACTAAAATATGAAACCGAATTTTAAGATTTTATTATTTATCATTGCTGCAACAACATGCATGCAAGGTATAGCACAAAGCGTGGAACATTATTTTTCCGAATCGTTCAAGAAAGGCATTCCGGTACACATCACCAATAACCGCAATAAGGATTATGCCTTAAAGCTAAATGGCAAGATTACTGGAGGAGAGGCTGTAAACAGCGGCAGTGCCAACTATGAGATGAACGAGATATGGTATCTTATTGGCAACGCCAAAGAGTTCAAAATGTACAACCACGTTGCAGGCAAGAAATTCGCATTGAAACTATCCGGCACTGAAAGCGGTTCCGAAGCAGTAATGGTTGCAGCGAATGATGCTACCCTACTAAAAATTACCGAGCAAGAAGATGGAAGCTTCACAATATCACCCAAGGAGGAGACAGCCGTAAGCTTCAATATGTTCGGCGGTGCAGGAAGAGACATAAAGCTATACAACAGCAACGATGACGGCGGACATTGGAATATAAAGCATATTGATACCCAAAAGGCTCTTGAAATAAAATACAACATTGATGCACAAGGAGGCTTTGACACCAATTATAAGATTGGCAATATTGCTATTACCGTAGATGGTAACAGAAGCAACATAACTCTCGACAAGAACAGTTTGCCTTCAACAGCAAAATACTACCTACCAAAAAATGCAAAGGTCAGCGTTGACGCAGGCGAAGCTTTTCATGGTTGGAACATTGGTGTCGTAGGTAGCATTAAAGAGCAAGAACTTCCCGAAAACGGAACACAAATTGTAGTAAATATCACCGTAGATAAAGAAAACATATATCAATACCTCTACTATTCTCCCGACGAGAAAGGTGTCCCCTACCGTATTCCCGCTATTGTCACAACGGCTAACGGATATGTTTTTGCCATAAACGACTACCGTCCTTGCGGAAATGACATAGGATTTGGAGAGGTTGACCTTGTGATGCGTCACAGCGTTGCTGCAGGCAGTGAATGGGACGGTCATTCATGGACAGAACCTATAAAGATTGCCGACGGATTAGGCAATTCTGCACCTGAAACATGGCTTGTGGGCTTTGGAGACCCCGCCGTTGTTGCCGACCGCGAAAAAAACGAAATTCTCGTGATGAGCGTTTGCGGTAACCGTCTCTGCTGGCATGGTAACTACGGTGCAGGAACACCAGAAAACCCGGAAAACCCCAATCGCATGGCACGTCTGCGTATCAAGTTCAACGAAGAGACCAAGCAATGGGAAGCAACACAGCCCGAAGAGGTTACATACGACATTTACCCACTGTTTAAAGATGCCGATGGCAAAGCCCACGTAGGTTCAATGTTCATTGGTGCGGGACGCATGGCACAGAGTTCAATGATTAAAGTTGGAGATTACTATCGTATCTACTGTGCCGTATGGGCTGTGGAGACCGGAAAGGGCCGCCACCACAACTATGTAATATACTCCGATGACTTTGGTGACAGCTGGAACCTTCTTGGAGAACTTGGCAAGGATTTCAACGACAGCCCTGCCCCCTATGGCAATGAACCAAAATGTGAGGAGCTACCCGACGGCAGCGTACTACTAAGCAGCCGTAAGGGATATGGACGTTATTTCAATGTATTCCACTACAGCAACTTTGAAAAAGCCGAGGGATATTGGGACGGAGTTGTTTCTACCGACCGTACAGGTAACCTCAAATGGGGTGCAAATGACACCAACGGCGAAGTGATACGTATTGGCAACACATTGTTCCAATCGGCACCAACAGGAAACAGCCGTAGCAATGTAAAAATTTTCTATCGTCACCTGAGCGATGACGCAACCACATACACCCCCACAGAACTTTCAAAAGAGTGGAAAGAGATACCTATATCCGACAGAGGGTCGGCATACTCTTCAATGTGTATCCTGCCCGACGGAGAGAGCATTGGAATATACTATGAAGAAGAACCCGGCGGATACTCCATGGTATATCTCCCGGTGAATATAAAGAAGTATCTCAAAACCGAAGAATAAGTTTTTATGCCAAAATGTCGCTCAAAACGACATTTTGGCATAAAAACTTCATTGGTATCCTATTTGTTATATTGTCAATGAAAGGAGATTGACAATATGAACTTCAACAAATTCACAAACAAAGCCCAAGAGGCTGTACAGGAAGCTGTAAACATAGCCCAAGAGCATGGACAGCAAGTTATTGAACCTGCCCACATCATGGGAGGAATAATAAAGAGCGACAACCGCATTGTATCATTCCTCTTTCAGAAATCGGGTGCTAACCTGAGCAACATAGTGACAGGTATCGAGAGTATCATAAAATCGTTGCCCAAGGTAAGTGGTGGCGAACCCTACCTAAGCCGTGAGAGCAACAAAGTATTAACAGAAGCAGAAAACATCGCCAAAAAGCTGGGCGACGAATATGTGTCGATAGAACCACTGCTACTCGCACTGACAATAGTCGACAACCCGGTGGCGACACTGCTCAAGAACAACGGCGTAAGACGCGAAGAGATAGAGAAAGCTATCAGCGAACTACGCAAAGGCGAGAAGGTTACATCACAAAGTGCCGAAGAAAGCTATCAGGCACTTTCACGTTATGCAATAAACCTCAACGATGCAGCACGCAGTGGAAAGCTCGACCCTGTAATAGGACGCGATGATGAAATAAGACGCATATTACAGATTCTGAGCCGCAGAACAAAGAATAATCCAATTCTCATAGGAGAACCGGGAACGGGAAAGACAGCCATCGTAGAAGGACTTGCACACCGCCTTATAAGAGGCGATGTACCCGACAATCTACGTGACAAGCAGATATATTCACTTGATATGGGTGCTTTGGTTGCCGGTGCAAAATACAAGGGTGAATTCGAAGAACGCTTGAAAGCGGTCATAAACGAGGTGATGAAATCAGATGGCGGAATAATCCTATTTATAGACGAGATACATACACTTGTAGGTGCAGGTAAAGGCGAAGGTGCCATGGATGCGGCAAATATTCTCAAACCGGCATTGGCACGTGGCGAACTACGTTCTATTGGTGCAACAACTCTTGATGAATACCAAAAATATTTTGAGAAAGACAAGGCTCTTGAACGACGCTTCCAAAGCGTGATGGTAAACGAGCCCGACAAGATGAGCACCATATCAATTCTTCGCGGACTGAAAGAACGCTACGAAAGCCATCACAAGGTTCGCATACAGGACGATGCACTCATCGCCGCAGTAACACTTAGTGACAGATACATCACCGAGCGATTCCTTCCCGACAAAGCAATTGACCTAATAGATGAAGCCGCAGCAAAGTTACGTATGGAACGCGACTCGCTACCCGAGGAACTCGACGAAATTTCACGACACATCAAACAGTTGGAAATAGAACGCGAGGCAATAAAACGCGAGAAAAACGAACCTAAACTTGAGAGTCTGAACAAAGAGATATCATCGCTCAAAGAAGAAGAGAAGAGCAAACGTGCAAAATGGCAACAAGAAAAAGAACTGGCCGACCGCATACAGAATGCCAAACACGAAATAGAAGAGTTGAAATTTGAGGCCGAAACAGCCGAAAGAGAAGGCAACTACGGACGTGTGGCAGAAATCAGGTATGGCAAGATTAAGGAACTTGAAAACGAAATCGAGAACCTTAAAACAAAGCTACGCGAAGCACAGGACAACAACGCCATGATAAAGGAAGAGGTTACCGCAGAAGACATTGCCGATGTTGTTTCACGCTGGACCGGTATCCCTGTGAGCAAGATGCTGCAGAGCGAAAGAGAGAAACTGCTCACACTTGAAGAGGAACTGCACAAAAGAGTTATTGGACAAGACGAGGCTATACAGGTTGTAAGCGATGCTGTACGCCGTAGCCGTGCAGGCTTGCAAGACCCCAAACGCCCTATCGGCTCATTCATATTCCTTGGAACAACCGGTGTGGGAAAGACCGAGCTGGCAAAAGCCCTTGCAACATATCTATTCAATGACGAGAGCCTGATGACAAGAATAGACATGAGCGAATATCAGGAGAAATTCTCCGTCTCACGCCTGATAGGTGCTCCTCCAGGATACGTGGGATATGACGAAGGCGGACAGTTGACCGAAGCTGTACGACGCAAGCCTTACTCTGTCGTGCTTTTTGACGAGATTGAGAAAGCTCACCCCGATGTGTTCAATATCTTGCTGCAAGTTCTTGACGATGGCCGACTCACCGACAATAAAGGTCGTGTGGTAAACTTCAAGAACACCATAATAATAATGACAAGCAACATGGGCAGTGCTTATATACAAGAGCAGTTCGACAAGATGAGCGACAGCAACAAGGATAAGATTCTTGAGGAGACAAAGGCAACAATCCTTGAAATGCTCAAGAAGAATGTACGCCCCGAGTTTTTAAATCGCATAGATGAGATTGTGATGTTCACACCACTCAACAGCGAAGAAATAGAACAGATTGTACGCTTGCAGGCAAATGGTGTCACCGAAATCCTTTCAGAGAATGGTGTCGAATTAGAAATTGCCGACAGTGCTATAAAATTCATTGCACAAGCCGGATTCGACCCCGAATTCGGAGCCCGCCCTGTAAAGCGAGCAATGCAACGTTACTTGCTCAACGACCTATCAAAACAGTTACTAGCCGGCAGCGTCGATAAGAGCAAGCCTATAAAAGTAACAGCAGAAAATGGTATGCTGACATATACAAACAGCTAAAATTCCAATTACCTTGACTAATCAATAATTGGAAAAAACAAAAAATAGGCTGCTAAATTTAGCAGCCTATTTTTTGTCATATTCTTTTATACTATAAACAAGAGTTCTCTGTACTTTGGCAAAGTCCACAACTCATTATCCACCACAAGTTCAAGCTGGTCGATGTGATTACGGATATCTTCAAGCATAGGAGCAACTGTGTCGTGATAAGCTATTGCCTTGTCACGTTCACTAATTATGCGGTTAGCAACTTTGCGACGCTCGATAAGTTCCGCTACAAGACGGCGTATCTCGGCTACATGCTGTGCCATCTGTTTAACAAGTTCTATATTTTCAGCCGAGAGACGGTCGCCCTCCTCCTTGCCAATAACCTGCTCCATTTTAATTACATTATCAAGCAATGAACTTTGATACTTTGTAGCAGTTGGAATAATGTGGTTAAGAGCAAGATCACCAAGAACACGAGCCTCAATCTGTATCTTTTTGGTGTACATTTCCCACTTTATCTCATTGCGGGCACGAAGTTCCGTTTCGGTCATCACATCCATCTCGCGGAACATTTGAACGCTCTCCTTATCAAGATAACGGTCAAAGACAATTGGAGCACTTGCCTCACAGTCAAGACCGCGATGCATTGCCTCACGTCGCCATTCATCGCTATAGCCGTTACCATCAAAGCGTACAGGCTTGCTATACTTGATATATTTGCGGATAATCTTGACAAGAGCATCCTCTTTAGCCATGCCTTTTTCAATTAAAGTATCTACCTCACGTTTAAATATCGTAAGCTGTTCAGCCATGGCTGTATTCAAAGCAATCATAGCCGATGCACAGTTAGCTTCGGCACCCACTGCACGAAACTCAAAACGGTTACCGGTGAAGGCAAAAGGCGAAGTACGGTTACGGTCCGTATTGTCTATCATCAATTCCGGAATGAACGGAATATTAAGTCTTAATTCACGTTTACTGAGAATTTTCACAACATCATCAGTTGTTTCCATGTGGTCAAGCACCGATGACAGGTGCGAACCCAAGAAACTTGAAATTATGGCAGGAGGAGCCTCGGCAGCACCCAAGCGGTGAGAATTTGCCGCAGACATGATACTCGCCTTGAGGAGACCATTATGACGATATATAGCAGCAAGAGTATTCACCACGAATGTTATGAAACGTAGGTTATCCTTATCGTTCTTTCCCGGTGCCATAAGAAGCACGCCGGTATCTGTTCCCAAAGACCAGTTATTATGCTTTCCCGAACCATTGACACCCTTAAAAGGCTTTTCATGCAAAAGAACTCTAAAGCCATGACGGCGTGCAACCTCTTTCATCAACGCCATTATAAGCATGTTATGATCGACAGCAAGATTACACTCCTCATATATTGGAACAAGTTCAAACTGATTAGGAGCAGCCTCGTTATGACAAGTCTTGGTAGGGATACCAAGTTTCATAGCCTCAATTTCAAGTTCCTTCATGAATGCAGCGACACGCTTTGGAATAGAGCCAAAATAGTGATCCTCAAGCTGCTGATTCTTGGCACTGTCATGTCCCATAAGTGTACGACCGGTCAACAAGAGGTCGGGACGTGCAAGAAGCATACCTTCATCGACAAGAAAATATTCTTGTTCCCAACCGAGATATGTAGTAACCTTTTTCACATTCTTGTCAAAGTAACGACATACATCGGTAGCAGCCTTATCTACTGCACGAAGCGATTTCAAGAGTGGAGCCTTATAGTCGAGAGCCTCACCCGTATATGATATAAAGACTGTTGGAATACAAAGCGTATCATCGATAAGGAATGCCGGAGATGTAGGATCCCACGCACTATAACCGCGAGCCTCGAAAGTACTGCGAATACCACCGTTAGGAAAAGAAGAGGCATCAGGCTCCTGTTGAACAAGCAATTTACCAGAAAATTCCTCAAGCACACCACCCTTACCATCATGTTCAATAAAGGCATCGTGTTTTTCGGCAGTAGTTTCAGTCAGCGGATGAAACCAGTGGGTATAATGTGTAGCACCATGCTCAATAGCCCAACGCTTCATACCGTCGGCAACACTGTCTGCAATAGAACTATCAAGCGGAGCATCATTATCGATTACATCAATCAGTTTGTTGTAAACCTCTTTGGGAAGATACTTGAACATCTTCTCACGATTAAAGACTTTTGCACCATAATAGTCTGTAGGGCGGACAGCACTGTTAGGAACATCAACCGCTTTCTTACCAAATGCGGCAGAAACAACTTCAAAACGTAGCTTTGACATACTCTTATGTTAAATAATACCTTAATTATATATTCTTGTGGTTGTACAAAATGACAGCAACCTACGGCAATGAGCAACATTAGTCAATAAAACATTTTATTAACTTTTTGTAAAATTCAAAAACCAATGCAAATATAACACCATACCACTCAAAAACAAAGCTTAAAAGAAAAAAGAGAAGAAACAGAGGGAACTTTTTTCATTTAACGGAGTGTTAAAACAAAAAAAGGAAGTAAAAAACAAGACAAAATCTCTAAAGCAATACATGTATTAGAAAAATATATCTTTTACATCGAAATAACATTTTGTAAGCAAAATCAAAGAAAATACTTTCATTTTGACATAAAACAATAAAAAAAAGTGACCGCAGATTATCTGTGGTCACCTATGGGTGGGTAAGCTACCTACATCGCGCCGCTACAACCAACTACCTTTGCTGCGGTCAAGCCCTGGAGGATTCATTAGGAGCTGGCCGTACAGGACTTACCCATATTTCAGTTTGTTCAAATCAAATTCAGGTTTGCTTGAAACCTGATGCAAAGATACTACTTTTTTCTCATTTCACAAGCGTTGAAACATTTTTTATTGTTCTTTTCGCAAAATTCAACCTTGACGACAAACAAATTCCTCTGCCGGTTTCAGAGCATCGAGCTTTCCCACATCAATAAACTCCAAATCCTTTGCAACAACACCATATACAGGATATTTTGCAGCCAGCCACATGTAAAAACTCATAATAGGGAAACGTACACCCTTTACATCATCAAGCGGCAGTTCCTTAATTTTTACATACTCTTCCATTAAAGCCAGAACCTTATCACTAAGAATGTGTATTCCCGAAAAAGCCAAACGACGACAGTCGTTGGGGTGAATATCGGGCGAGGTGACATGATAGTCACCACTATCGGTGTTCATCCAGCCCACAAGTTGCATTGTATCGGGTGCAAAAAGCAAGAAACGTGTAGTCTCACGTTCGCTGACCAAAAGAGTTGCAAGAGCATCTTCACACACTTGAGACTCAAACCACTTTATATCGCAATTAGAAAGAATATCAACATTATGTATGAGGAAACGGCCACACCCCTCAAGATAACGACGTGCATGAAGCACAGCACCGCCGGTCTCTAAAAGCAAAGCACGTTCATCACTTATCTCCATAAGCATATTACCGGCCGAAAGATTTTCCTTTTTATCAACAATCCAAGACTGCTCTTTAACCCACTGCTCCACCTTGTCGGCAAAATAATGAATATTAACAACAGCCTCATTTATTCCAAGCGAAAGTAATTTTCGTGCAACATGTTCAATAAGAGGCTTTTCACAAACCGGTACAAGAGCTTTGGGAAGAGTATCTGTAATTGGTTTAAGACGGGTTCCCAACCCCGCCGCAAAAATCATCGCTTTCATGTGAGAAATAAAAATAAATTTTAAATTCAAGCAAATTTATAAAAAAAGAGAGAAAAATAAGAATTAAACCACATTAAAATAGTTTATTTCATAAAAACGACATACCTTTGTGAAAATTCTTCATAGTAAAAAATAAATTTTAAATATTAATCTTAAAATCAAATCTATGAAAAAACTTTTACTCACAGTTTTCTGTTTGTTCAGCATCATGAGTTTTGCTGTAGCAGACGAAGCTAAATTCGATTTTACTAATCCTTCAGGATTGACACCATCGATTACCGATGACAAGTTTTCAGAAACATCAACAGAAGGTGCTTACGAATTCGGCACATCTGAAACCACATTTACCAACAACGGTGTTACAATCAACACAACAGACGGCACCACAATCTCTCGTATTTGGAAAGCAGCAAGTGGTAAATACGATTTCCGTTTGTACAAGACTGCTACAATGACCATTGCTGCACCTCAAGGCGAAACAATCACATCTATCGTTTTTGCCGGTAATGAAGTGAGCAGTTTCTCAGCAAACAACGGTACTATTAACGGTAAAAACTGGTCAGGCTCTGCAGAAGAAGTAGTATTCACTTGGGCTGATAATGCAAAAACACAGAAAATCAACACAATTACAGTTACTTTTGGTGACGGCACAGCAGAACCCGACAACGGCGGCAATGAAGAGCCAGAGGAAGAGATGGACATTACCACCATCGACAATGTTGCCGAAGGTGCTGAATGTAAGATTCTTGGTACAGTAGTTGCTGTGAATGCAAAAAGTTTCCTCGTTGAAGACGAAACAAGCATCATTCTTGTTTACATGAACGATGTACCAGGAGTAGCAAATGGCGACGAGGTAACCGTACAAGGTACTATATCAACATACGCCGGCATGCTACAATTTTCTGAAGGATCTAAAGTTGTAAAAACAGGAAATAAGAACAATGTAACATACCCCGAAGTAACTGTTTTGAATGCAGATAAAGTTGACGAACTCTTTGCCAACCCAGACATCCAGTATGTTGAGTATAGCGGTAAATTGTCTGTCAGCGGAAACTATTACAATGTCGCTATTGAAAACACAACTGTTATATGTAGCATCACATCCCCTACAGAAGAAGAGAAAAAATCCCTAACTGACGGTTCTGTTATAACAGTAACAGGTTACACCACAGGAGCTATTACAAGCAGTAACGGTGGTACTTACCTGAATACAATTGCAACAGAAATTGAAGTAACAGAAGCTGCTCCCGGCGGTTCTGAGGGTGACAACAACGAAGATAACAACGATTCAGATAACTCTACCGCTACTGCATATACTGTAGCAGAGGCTATTGCTGCATACGTTGAAGGCGAGAAAATCCCCGCTATCGTTACAGGTTATATTGTTGGTGCCATGAATTCAACCGGTTATGTAGCAGAATTCGGTACAACAACAGTAAACACCAACATTCTCCTTTCAGACAATGTTGATGAGACAGACGAAGCGAACTGTATCATCGTACAGTTGCCGCAAGGTGAAATCCGCGAGAAATTGAACCTTGTTGACAACCCAAGCAAGTACAAGAAGAAGGTAGCTCTCACCGGTAGCCTTGAGAAATACTTTAACGTAGCTGGTTTGAAGAACACATCGGCTTACAAGTTCATCAATGAGAATGAGAACGGAAACGACAATGATAACGGCAACGACAACGAGAACAGCATCAAGAGCGTCGAGGCTGAGAATGGTAACGCTGTAATCTTTGACCTTACCGGTCGCAAAGTAAACAACATTGCAACTCCAGGCATCTACATTGTAAATGGCAAAAAGGTATTGGTTAAGTAAATAAACATACTTTAAAACAAAAAAATCCCAAGAGGCAAAGGTCTCTTGGGATTTTTTATGTAAGTTTGCAGATAATTTATACTAAATTATGGAAACAGCAGACAACAATAGAGATTTCTACCAACGTTCCATGTACTACGGAACAATGCTCGGCATTGTTTGGAGCATCATGTATATTCTGTTCTTTACTGGAATAAGTAGCATGACCGGATTGTTGGCATGTTTTTCACTATTTGTTGCTTCTCCATTCATTGCTATGTCATTTGCAAAGAAATACAGAAAAGAAGAATGCAATGACATCATGAATTTTAGAAAGGCATGGATTTTCCTTTTTTACATGTACGTCTGTGCCGGCATGTTCAGTGCATTTGTTTCATTCATATATCTTAGATTTATTGACAATGGAACTTTCTTCATGTCAATGCAAGAAATTCTAAAGGCCGGAGCAGAACTGCCGGGTACTGACGAAGCCATGAAACAACAAATACAGGCAGCCTTGGAGGCCTTAGCAAGCATTACTCCGGGTAATTTTGTATGGCAGTTGTTGAGCAACAACATGTTCAATACATCGGTTCTGCCTCTTATTATAGCACTTTTTGTACGCAAAAACAATTTAAACAATTGATACAGCAATGGATATATCAGTTATAGTACCATTATACAACGAAGCGGAATCACTTCCTGAACTGACAGAGTGGATTGAACGCGTGATGAAAGAGAACAAATTCTCTTACGAAATAATATTCATCAATGACGGAAGCACAGACAATTCTTGGGACATCATAGAGGATTTAAGCAAGAAGAACAGTGCTGTTCATGGTATTAAATTTCGCCGAAACTACGGCAAGTCACCGGCATTATACTGTGGCTTTGAGCGTGCTAAAGGCGATGTTGTCATAACAATGGATGCTGACCTGCAAGACAGCCCCGACGAGATTCCCGTTCTCTACAAGATGATAACAGACGAGGGCTACGACCTTGTTTCGGGATATAAGAAGAAGCGTTATGACCCACTAAGCAAAACCATTCCCACAAAGTTGTTCAACGCTACAGCCCGCATGGTTTCGGGAATAAAGAACCTGCACGATTTCAACTGTGGTCTCAAAGCCTATCGCAATGAGGTTGTAAAGAACATCGAGGTCTATGGTGACATGCACCGCTACATTCCGTTCCTCGCAAAGAATGCAGGTTACGACAAGATTGGAGAACTTGTTGTACACCACCAGGCACGCAAATACGGAAGCAGCAAGTTCGGCATAAGCCGTTTCTTCCACGGCTACCTCGACCTTATGTCGCTGTGGTTCCTCGCCCGTTTCAGCCGTCGCCCAATGCACATATTCGGCTTATGGGGTTCAATGATGTTTTTCTTTGGCTTCATTGCAGCCATTATCGTTGGCGGACATAAGCTAATAGCTCTTGCCAACGGCGAGGCAAGTCGTTTAGTGACTGATTCACCATATTTCTACATATCGCTCACACTTATGATTATGGGAACACAGTTGTTCCTTTCGGGATTTCTCGCTGAGCTTGTGAGCCGCAATTCACAGGAACGAAACAGATACAACATTTCCAAGGAGATATAATAATGAGCAAGGCGAAAACAAGCATATTAACATTGGTTCTGACAGCCGTTTCATTCCTTGTTGTAGTGGGATGCGACAGCGGTTACGACTGCAGTATTGAGAACACCGCATACAACAGAATAGGTTTCTACAATGCCGAAAACGGTACCGATGAAAAATATGAGTTCCCCGATGTTCTCAATGTATCGATGATGATCAATGGACACGACTCCACCGTTGTAAACCACATAACATACGCAAGTGAATTGCAACTGCCAATGAGCTTTACACACGATTGTGACACCATTATCTTCAGTTACGAAAACAGTGCCACCGACACCATTTTTGTAAAGCATGACAACATCCCCTATTTTGTATCCATGGAGTGTGGCACAGCAATGTATCACAGAATAACAGGAATCACACACACTACAGCCTTTATCGACTCGGTTGTTATTGTAAATGATTATATCAACTACGACTACAATGAGAATGTTAAGTTATATCTTGTTAAGTAGTCTTTTACTACTTGTCCCAACAAAGAGTCTGGGCGAGGAGAAGAAAGGCGATATTGCCGAGGAGAACAATTATAAGTTTTTCTCGTTCAACGGCATGAGCCTGTCGGTAGATGCATTCGGTGCAGTCAATTACCTTATAAGCAAGAATTTAAGTTCTGAAGTTGCTTTAGAATTTAATATTGGAAACCGACTATACCCTATTGCAGAAGTTGGCTACGGACTATGCAATACAACCGATGAAACCTCGGGCATACATTACAAGACACAAGCCCCCTACTACCGTGTTGGTTTCAACAACAATTTTTTCACAAATAAAAAAAAGCCCAACCCCAAGAACTACATCTACGGAGTAATACGTTTCGGTTGGTGCAATTTCAAATATGATGTTGATACCCCGCCAATAACCGACCCTGTATGGGGCAATAGCACGGAACTACATCTTAAAGATGTAAACGGAGCATGCATGTGGGGCGAAGTTGGTGCCGGCGTAAAAGTAAAGATTGCCAAATTCTTCCATATGGGCTGGAGCGTGAGATACAAACTTAGACTGAGCCAAAAGAACGGCCCAAACTCAAGAATGTGGTACATACCTGGATTTGGAACAAACAAAAGCAACGGTTTCAGCGGTACGTATAACCTTATTTTCGACATACCATTTAAAAAACAACAATGAACAGCAAACTAAGCATTTGGAAAATACTGTTCCTCATATTTCTTTTTGTAGGAACTATATATATAATTAGGAACCAGAAGCCTTATATAACAAACAGCGGAAAGATTTTTGGAACATATTACAAGATAACATACAAAAGTGAAACCGACCTGCACGAGATTATCAAACAAAAAATGTCTGATGTTGATAACTCACTCTCACCGTTCAACAAAAAATCAATCATTACGGCAATAAACAACAACTGCGACACTACGGTAAACGAGATGTTCACCCACGTCTTTACCCTTGCACAAGAGATTTCGGAACAGACAAACGGAGCATTCGACATAACCGTAGCACCATTGGTAAATGCATGGGGATTCGGTTTTAAGAAAGGAACACTTCCCGACAGCACCACTGTTGATTCCCTACGTCGCTACATTGGCTACAACACCCTATCACTCAATAATGGCAAAATAACAAAGTTGTATCCCGAAACAATGCTCGACTGCAGTGCTATTGCAAAAGGATATGGTTGCGACGCTGTTGCCACACTGCTGGAAGATAACGGTATTGCCGATTTCATGGTTGAGATAGGTGGCGAAGTTGTTACAAGAGGAAAAAACGACAAGGGAAGCAACTGGGCTATAGGTATAAGCAAGCCCAACGACAATCCCGGAATAACCGAGAATGAATTACAGGATATTATCAGTATCAGCGGCAAGAGCATGGCCACATCGGGCAACTACCGTAATTTCCGTTATGAGAATGGCAAGAAATATTCACATACAATTTCTCCGGCCACAGGATATCCCGTAGAACACTCACTGTTATCAGCCACAGTCATTGCCGACGATTGTGCCACAGCCGATGCATTGGCCACAGCATTCATGGTTATGGGAAAAGATAAGGCATTAGAGTTCTGCCGCAACAACGAAAATATAGAAGGATATTTCATATATGCCAACAAAGATGGCAGGTACAAGACCGCCATGAGTTCCGGGTTCGGTAAATATCTTAGAAAATAACAACAAAAAAACGCATGGTGTTACATGCGTTTTTTTGTTGTTTCAATATTTATTTGTCCGACATTATATGTATAAAGTGCAAGAGGTTTGATGTAAACAACTTCACAGAAATTGCAAGAAGAACAATTCCAAAGAATTTACGTGTAAAATAAACACCGCCCTTTCCTAACAACTTTTGCAGATAACCTGTAAATTTCAGCATAAAGAATACTACAACTGCATTTATCAAGAGAGCGACAAATATATTTATTGTAGCATATTCAGCTTTCAATGACAACAATGTTGTAAATGTTCCGGGACCTGCCAATAAGGGAAATACCAACGGCACCATAGTTGCATTATTTGCAGCAATAGCAGAATCCTTAAAAATCTCCACATCAAGAATCATTTCAATGGCCATAAGGAAAAGAATCAACGCACCTGCAACGGCAAACGAATTTATGTCCACACCAAAGAGATTCAAAATTCTATCTCCAACAAAGAAGAATAAGAACATTAGAGTAAATGAGTAAAAAACAGCTTTAATCGGTACTATTTTCTTACCCTTTTCACGAATAGTAAGTACTATAGGCATTATACCAATAGGGTCAATAACTGCAAAAAGTACAATAAATGCACTCAAAAACTCGACCGAACTTAACAATGAGAAAAATTCCATAATTTCATTCAATTAAAATACTATTCTGCAAATCTATATTTATTAATATAAAAAAACAAGCAAAATCCCAAAACTGTTTAAAATCAGAGAACTGACACATTTGTTCAATAAAGTTGTAAAAAGTATGCCTTTTGTACAAATTCAACGGAAAAAGACTTTTTTTATAAAAAATACGCTAAAAATTGTATATAAATGTGTATATTTGCGAATTTTGATTTTTATAGGGTTTTAATAACGGATATTGCTACGGATTTTTTTCCGAAAGATATACTATGAAAAAGTGGAGGGGATTCTTATTTGTATTCTTGATGCTGCTGACATGCGGGGTTGCATCGCCTTGCAAAGGGCAAACTATGCCCGACAGCATGAGCCATGACCGATATGCCCTCTACTACTTCCAGGACCGCATTGACATCGACAGCAAGTATCTCGACAACTCCTATCAGATATACCGTATAAAGCAGATACTTGAGCATTCCACAAGAATAGACAGCATAACCATATATTCCTACGCCTCACCAGAAGGTTCACCGGCACGCAACAGATGGCTTGCCCAGAAACGTGCCGAGGCCGCACGAGACTTCATTCTCGCGAACCTTCCCGACAGCACAGTGCTGTTACCCGAGAACATCCATCTTTGCCCAATGGGCGAGAACTGGGAGGGACTTGAAAGTGAACTTGAATCAAACTACACCTTGCCCAACCGTGACAAGGTCATGCGTATAATGCACGCCAACGTTTCTACCGAAACGAAGAAATGGCGTTTACAGAACCTTGACAACGGATATACATACAACTATATCATACGCCACCACATGCCAAAGCTGCGTCTGGCGACATGGATATGCGTGTATGCACCGTTCTCCGAGTTGCGTATAGAATTTACCGATGACTCGTTCTCTGCTCCGCAGACACTGCAGCAGATTGAAACCGCACAGGCATATACGGTAAAACGCAGCACCATTCTTGCACTAAAGAGCAACCTGCTCTACGATGCGCTCTCGTTGGTAAACTACTCCATCGAAGTTCCTGTAACAAAACATTTCTCAGCACTGCTCTACCACCAGTTCCCATGGTGGAGATGGGGTGAAGCCAACAATGAGTATTGCATACGTTTCCTGAGTGCAGGTGCCGAAGCACGCTGGTGGTTCTACCCCATGCCAAGAACACGATACGGCCGCGAACGTGACAAGCTGATGGGACATTTCTTCGGTGTGTATGCCGAATCGGGAAAGTGGGATTTCCAGTGGGAGAGAAACATTTGCTACCAGGGCGAACACTGGAGTGCCGGCATTAGCTACGGCTACTCAATGCCTATAGGAAAACGCCTGAACCTGGAATTTTCCGTTTCGGCAGGTTATGCCGAAATACCATTCAGAAAGTTCGTTCCCAGCAGCGACTACGAGATACTTTGGGCCGACCCGACAAATCACGGAACATGGCACTACTTTGGCCCCACCAAGGCACAAGTATCATTGGCGTGGCCAATAACGATAAAGACCAAAAGGAAAGGAGGTAAACGATGAGCAGCAACAAGTTCCGTCGTCACCGCCATATCCTTATGTGGTTGCCGGTATTGCTGCTCTGTTTGGGATGCGAACACCGCCCGTTGATGGAGGCATACTGGAGCGACAACCTTTTCGTACGCGTCTACTTCAACGAAGAGATACGTAACGTCAGCTACGGATTTTATGACGAGAGCAAGAAAAGGCCCGAATACAGTTCACCCGAAGGCATACGTGTAACCATGTGCGACGAAGTCACGGGCGAAGTTGTAGCAGAACGATACCTGCATAACTGCGGCGAGGATGAAAACGGTTACTACATAGAGGGTTACCTGACCGTACCTAACGGCAAATACAATATGCTGGCATATAACTTTGACACTCAGATTACCGAAGTAAAGCATGAGGGTTCATACTCACAAATGGCTGCATATACAAGACCCCTTACCGAGAGCGAGACAAATAGGTTCTTCAGTTCCCGAGGTGACCAGGCTGAAGATATGCCCATATGCAAACAGCCCGACCACATGTTCGTAACCACAGTTGAGGGAGTTGAGGTAAACACTCCCGAATATTGGGAAAAGCCAGACACGCTGAAGACTGAAACAGGAATGTTCCCGACTGCAGAAACTGTTGTCAGCACCTACTACTTCCAGTTCAACGTGAAAGGCGTGGAGTATGTACGTTCGGCGGTAGCACTTATTTCGGGAATGGCGGGTTCAAAAACCCTGCACGACGGCAAGATGGTTGAAGACGATGTAGCAAGCATCTACTTTAGCTTGAACAACGGCAAGGACAGGAACCGTGCCACTGGCGAGATTGAGGAAGCTGCCGTTGCATACGCCTCGTTCAACACCTTCGGCAAGCTGCCTCATACCGAAGGATATATTGACATAACATTCGAATTCAACACGGTGTACAATACCGTACAGACCGAAACGTTCCGTGTAACCGACATGTTCGAGAGTGACGAGGTAAAGGAGAAACAGTGGATAATCATTGACAAGGTAATTGAAATTATACCGCCCGAAGGTGTAGATACCGGTGGAGGCATGACGCCGGGCGTAAACAACTGGGAAGAGATTGAAGGAAGCATAACAATTTGATTTTAAATTTAAATTTATTAACATAAACTTTTTATTAACTTTTTAATTCAATTAACATGAAAAAGATGTTATTATTGGCAGCTTTTGTAGGCGTAGCGTTTACAAGTTGTGTAAATGAGGAGATCAAGAACGAGAGTCCGTTGCAGACTTTGAGGTTTGACGTTCCTGTAATGAAACAGACAAGAGCAAATGTCAAGGGAGAAATCAACGGTGTTCATTATGACAAAAGAGAGGACTTCAAGATCTTCTGTAAGATTTACAAAGGTACATTTACCGGATGGGAGGATACAAGCACTGATATAAGGGATTACTTCAGTGCAGGCGGTGATGTAGCAGTGAACGAAGGCAACGGAAGCCAATATTGGTCAACAGCGACCACATATTACTGGCCCGATGCTGAGTACAGCCTTGCTTTTGCGGCTTACTCACCAGCAGTGTTGACAACACAGCCCACAAGTATTAAGCACGAAGCAAATGGTCTTCAGATCAAAGGATTCCAGACTGAAGCTGATGCAAACGAGCAGTATGACCTTATGTATTCTGACCGTGTAATAGACAGAACCAAGAACAACAACGGAAGCAGTGCTGTACCTTTGGTATTCCGTCACGCGTTGACATCAATCATTTTCTCATCTGAAAAAGAGGATGAAAACGTAGATTACATTATTAAATCTGCAACTCTCAGAGGTAGCTTTGTTCAGAAGGCCGATTTCAACCAGGACATTGACGAAAGTGTCAATTTGACAAATGGAGCTGCAAAGTGGGAAAATCCAGCGACTGCAACAGCAGCCAACTATGAGCCAAGCTTTACTGAATTCCACGTTACAACAACTCCTACACAGTTCACACAGGGAGAATCTGCATTGTTGCTTATACCTCAATCTGTACCCGCAGACGCTGCTGTAACAATCGAGTATGTAAAGATCTCAAGCGGTGTCGACACAGAAAATACTATAACAATCAAACTTGCCGACTTCAGACAGGAAGGCGGAACAGAGATTACAACTTGGGAGATGGGCAAGAGATATGTTTACCGTATTGCATTCGGTCAGAACAAGAAGATCTACTTTGAGCCTAAAACCGAGGATTGGGTTCAGGAGGGTACTTTGATTTACGAAATCCAGTAATCCGGAACAATTCAAACAATGAAAAAACTCTGTCATACATATATTATGCTGACAGCGTCATTAATTTTTGCCGGCTGTGCTCAGGAAGCGGAATATCCGTTTCCTGAGCCGCTACCGGCTTCATATTACCCAATCAGCTGGAACATCAAACAGGTGCAGACACGAGCGTTGGTTGACAACAGCGTGTTAAAGGAATCGTGCAGAGTAAAAGCTGACGGAACAAACGAAAGCATTGGCGTGTGGGGACAATACACTCATGAACAGAATGGACAAAGCCGTACAGTGCAGGAGTTTGTTACAACACCACTGAACTACGGTATAAAAGAGAGTGAAAATAACGCTCTCGACCACTGGTACTACCCCGGAGATTTGCGTTATTGGCAAACACCTGCGGTGTATGACTTCCGTGCCTGCTATCCGCAGGAACTTATGACCGGCCTGATGACACAGATGGATGCCACAATGTTTCAGGGTGGTCCTATAAACACCTCTACGCTGCAGGAGGACATATTGGTTGCAGCAATACAGATAGATACAAGAAGAGCAAATCTTTCAGAACCCGTGCCTTTGAATATGCAGCATATTTTTGCCGCAATAAAGTTCAAGGTCAAGGCTGTCGATGGATTTGCACCCGCTACCGGCGAAGGTGTCACATCGTGCTGGTTGCAGAACAAGACAAATGCTACCAACCTTTTCTCCCCCTCAGGGTATCTGGTACACTCAGGCAATGCTTTGCCCGAGATTACCTGGCACCCCTATGAATCGTCGGCAGCACCTATGTACAAATGGA
>JAGCJL010000085.1 GCA_017647975.1 Bacteroidaceae bacterium
CCTCTCAAAAAAAACATTTGCCTAAGTTTCAGAGTATAAAAATACTTTTTTAAAAAAAGCTTGATTTTATTCTTTTTCGGGATACTTCTAAATTATCTATTTTACATTTTAACTATATAGTTTTATGAAAACGAAGAAATATCTCTATTCTTTGGCGGCTTCAGCTTTATTTTTGAGCAATTCTACATTAAGAAGATATTCACGACCTAAGTCCATAGCTATATCAAATGACAGAGGTAGAGAAACAGTTGCACCGGGAAGTGTAGATGGTACAGTTTCTGTATTTTGTTCTATAATCTGACCATCGCACAAAAGTGAATACTGCAATGTAAAGTTATCGAGATTTATGAAATTATATTTGTTCTTTATTTGAAGCACGCCGTTGGCGTAAGTGAATTTCACATTCTGGTAAACCTTCTTCACCTCGGTGAGTTTTGCAGTCCATGCACGGTCGGCTGTTATGACACCGTTATTACAGAAGTTGCCCTGATGAGGTCCCAGATAGTCATAGCCTGTGGTATAATGCGGAAAACCATTCTTCTCTAACACCCCGCTCTTTATCGCCTGTGGATCATAGATAGACTGGTCAACCCAATCCCATATACAACCACCGATACCATACTTGCTATCCTCGATTATATCCCAATAATCCTGAAGGTTACCGACAGCATTACCCATTGCATGGGCATACTCGCAAAGGAAGAAAGGTTCTCCGCCTATGCTGTTGTTGCAATGGCTACGTGTGTAAGCAAGGTCGGGGTACATTTTTGAGTCCAAATCGGTATTATTGGACGAATTCACATTTGAGTAACCTTCATAGTGAACAGGACGTGAATCGAGTGCCTTGGTTGCCGAGTATGTAGCATTAAAGTTTATACCTACACCAGACTCATTACCCAGTGACCAGAACACGATGGAAGGATGATTGCGGTCACGTATCACCATACGTACAGTACGGTCAACATACTGTGCCTGCCATTTCGGGTCATTAGAGATACTGTTGTCCTTTTTGTCGCTCCAGCTCTTGTGACACTCCACATCGGCTTCATCCATTACATAAAGACCGTAGTAATCGAACATCGCATACATTTTGGCAGCACGTGGATAGTGGCTCGTGCGTACTAAATTCACGTTGGCCTGCTTCATTAACTCCACGTCCTTGATCATTGTGGCAATGTCCATAGTACGACCATAAAGCGGATGGGTATCCTGAGTGTTCACGCCCTTGAAATAGACACGTTGACCGTTGATGAGCACGACGCCGGTGCTTATCTCTATGTGACGAAAACCATATTTTGTAGAAAACACCATTTCTTCTTTGCCGGCAGCATCCTTCTGACGGATGACTACGGTATAGAGATTAGGAGTCTCTGCTGTCCAAGGAAGAAGCGAGGTGAGACCGTCAAATTCAATGCTTGAGTTCACGTTCTTCAAGTTCTCGTTGAGTGTGATTGTAGAACTCTTGCTTGCCACAAGTGTGCCGTCAGGGGCAATGAGTTCTGCCTCAATTGTCTTTTTTGTAGCAACACCTGTACGGTTATCCAATTCGAATGCCACTTTCATGCTGCCACCGTCATATGTTTTGTTAAGGTCACTTGTAATATAATGGTCACGAACAAAAGCCTTTGGTGTGGCATAAAGATATACGTCGCGGTGCAAGCCACTCATGTGGAACATATCCTGACCTTCGAGATAGGATGCATCGCTCCAACGGAACACCTGTACACAGATATTATTCTCCCCGGTACGTACATAAGCACTAAGGTCAAATTCGTGGTCGTTGTTACCCCCTTGGGTATAACCGACATATTTACCATTCACCCACACGAATGCAGCACTATAGAGACCATCAAAGTGCAGGAACACATTTTTTGTTTCCCAGCCCTGAGGTAAAGTGAATGTGCGGCGGTATGAACCTACCGGATTGTCGCCCACACCCTCAACCTTGTTCTTTATATAAGGAGGATTGTTCTGGAATGCATACTCCACATTCACATATAGCGGAAGGTCATAGCCCTTCATCTCCCAGCACGAAGGAACATCAATATTGTCCCAAGCAGAAACATCGGCACCATTACCCCAGAAATCTTTTTCGCCCGGGCGCTCTGACGGTTCGGGAACAAGGTTGAATTTCCATGTGCCGTTGAGCGACAGATAGTCGGCCTTCTCGGGCGTCAGCCATGCCTTGTCGTAGTTCACGTCAGCCTTCATGGCCTCGGTTGAGATATAAGGGATGAATGTAGCGTGTACAGCCTCCTTGTTTTCCTCATATACATATTGGTCTTCCCAATAATTACCCTTTGGACCGGCAGCTATAGTAAAGAAGAACTTGCCATAAACGCTGTCTTTATCGGTAGAAGCTATGAGTTTGTTGTCGCCGTCAACTTTAAGATAGTATTTTGTGCCTGTTTTTGGCTGTGTACCGGCAAGGTAGAAGTAACCGTCACCGGCATCTTCAAGAATCACGTTCTGGTTCTCGTTATCGGCTTCTGTAGTATATACAAGAGGTGTTCTGTCACCATTGAGGAACATATCCATTGATAAGTCACAGCTATTCGAGGTCAACACCAAGCCTGTCTTTCCGTTAGAGACTCTCCAAGTCTGAGTAGCGTCACCCTCCACGTATGGCTTCATTTCAATGAGAGCTGCAAGTTTGCCGTTTTCAGGAGCTGTTATCACATACTTCGTAGCAGCATTGCTTATGACATAGCTTTTGCCTGCATATACTTTGGCCTTGGTGAGCTGCTTGCCTGTATTGTGGAAAAAGTAGAGAATATCCTTATCAGCATATTCGGTCAACATCATTGGATAACCGTCACTTGACAAAGCAAGGTACTGGTAGGGATTCGAAGAGTTCGCCATACGGTTGTAGCCATCACCCGGAGCCACAATTTTGAAACGCTGGTTGGGGTTTGCTGGCTCGTAGTTCCACTGCACAGGGTGTCCTAGCTCAAGAGCCATGTCAAGAGCCTTGCCCGATGTTGGATTCACAAACGAGAAGACACCATCGACCTCAGTAGGATACATGGCCCACTCCTGACCGGCACTTGCTTCATTGCCGTCAGCAAAGACTATACGTGCATCGTTATCTACATTGTCACCATTGGAGAGGAATTTTCCGTTAGCAACATTTTCAATACGATATATTGTAACATTATCTACAGTAGGTTCCAGTTCCTGGGCTGCAAGCTGTTGCAATGGGAAAAGTAATGCAAGTATTGCACAAAAGAGAGGTAGTATTTTTCTCATATCCAATTATATTTAGTCATTATTTTTTATACTCTATCAAAAACAAAAATAGTATAAAATAATGAATTTCAAAGAATAATTTGTGCTTTTCACATTGTTCGTTTATTTTTGCACACAACGAAAAATAAAAACACAAGATATGAATTCCATTAACAGATTTTTACAGATGGCAGCTGTTACACTACTGCTTGTAATTCCAACTGTCACAAAAGCACAGTACGTTCCAACTCCCGAAAACCTCAAAGCACGCCAGGAGTTTGCCGACAGTAAGTTCGGTATATTCATACACTGGGGTATATACAGCATGTTTGCACAGGGGGAATGGTACTTACAGAATTACCCCATTGACAAGAATGAGTATGCCAAAGCCGCCGATGCTTTCTACCCTCACCGCTTTGATGCCAAGGCTTGGGTTTCGGCAATAAAGGATGCCGGTGCAAAGTATATATGTTTCACCAGCCGTCATCACGACAGTTTCTCAATGTGGGATACTGAACAGAGCGAATACAACATCGTCGATGCAACTCCTTTCGGACGTGATGTCATAAAGGAACTTGCCGAGGAGTGTCATAAACAAGGAATAAAACTACATTTCTACTATTCTCACATCGATTGGGCACGTGATGAATACCCCATAGGCCGTACGGGAAAGAACGTAATCGGACGTAACTACGACAAAGCCGACTGGCCTGCATACTATGATTTCATGAACAAACAGCTTACCGAACTACTGACCAACTACGGTGAGATTGGTGCTATATGGTTCGATGGCAAATGGGATCGCGATCAAGACTCAATTCCTTTCAACTGGCAGTTGGAAGAACAGTATGAAATGATTCATAAATTACAACCGGCATGTCTCATTGGCAATAACCACCACGAAGTTCCATTCCCTGGCGAAGATATCCAGATTTTCGAGCGTGACCTTCCTGGCGAGAACAAAGCCGGACTCAGCGGACAGGATGTGAGTCGTCTGCCTCTTGAGACTTGTCAAACCATGAACGGCATGTGGGGCTATAAGCTCGTGGACCAGAACTACAAAAGTACAGAAACACTTATCAGATACTTGGTAAGCACAGCCGGCAAGGGTGCAAACCTACTTCTCAATGTAGGCCCTCAGCCAAATGGCGAGATTCCTGCTGCGGCATTGGAACGAATGAAAGAGATGGGAGAATGGCTACGTGCCAATGGCGAAACCGTATATGCCACAACAGCCGGAGATATCCCGGCTCAGGAGTGGGGAGTTACAACACGTAAAGATGAAAGACTTTTCGTGCATATATTTAACTGCACAGAGAAAGAATTATTCTTGCCACTTGACTGCAAAGTAAAGAAAGCATTTACTTATGGCGATAAAAAAGCCATCAAGTTTAAGCAGAACAAAGAAGGAGTGCTACTTACCTTTGATGAAGTTCCTACCGGTATTGATTATATTGTTGAACTTACAACAAAATAAGAGGCATGGCTATACTTGAAATTTGTGCCGGAAGCGTGGAAAGTGCCATTGCAGCACGTGATGGAGGTGCAAAACGCATTGAACTATGTGCGGCTTTGGAAGTAGGAGGTGTTACACCATCGGCAGGAGTTATTGCCGAAGCACGTAAAGTAGAAGGAATTGTACTGAACGTCATTATACGCCCTCGAGGTGGGGATTTTCTCTATAACGAATATGAGGTCGCTTGCATGGAAGAGGATATACGCACATGTAAGCAACTGAGAGTTGACGGAATCGTAATCGGTGCACTTACAGCCGAAGGAGATATTGATACCGCCGTATGCCGCCGCTTAATTTCTGCAGCCGATGGCATGAGCATTACATTCCATAGAGCTTTTGACATGTGCCGTAATGCAAAGAAGGCATTAGAAGAACTTATTGCTTTAGGGTGTCACAGGGTGCTGACATCGGGACAAGCCCCTACAGCCGTTGCCGGTATAACAATGCTCAAAGAATTAAATGAACAAGCAGCCGGACGCATAATAATAATGCCCGGTTGTGGAGTAAACAGCACAAATGCCGGAGAAATAATCAAGGCTACAGGAGCTACAGAGATACACGCCTCGGCACGCAAGAATATTGGCAGTGGCATGATTTTCCGCCATTCGGGAGTGAGTATGGGAAACCCCGACTGCGATGAATATGCACGTAAAGAGACCGATTTAGAAGAGGTAAAAAAAATAGTGGATGCAATTTAAATTGCATCCACTATTTTATAAAGCTTATCACTTGGGCGAACTTTCATTGGCACTTTAAACGAAACACGATCACCTTTACGTATTGTTGCCACGCTGTTTAGTTCAACACGTGGATCTTCAAGTGTAAGATACACTGCACCGGTAGTAGGACCTGTAATAAGAATTTTATCGCCAGCATTGACCTCACCAGCCTCAATATGGAACTCTCCTACGCCTAATTTTGAGAAATGCTTTATTGCCTTACCTACATAGACTTTACGCTCTGTTGCTTGAGAACCATATATATTACTCCACTCTCCCAATTTTTGACCTTGATAGTAACCATCCCAGAATCCGCGGTTAAAGACAGTTTTTAATCTCTCGTCCCAACCATCTTTCTTCTCTTCGGTAAACTCACCACTAAGATAGGCTTCAAGAGCCTCGTTATAACAGCCGACAACTGTGCTCACATATTCAGCACTGCGGGCACGTCCCTCTATCTTGAATACACGCACACCCGATTCAATCATTCTGTCCATGAAACGAATGGTCTTAAGATCTTTAGGAGACATTATATATTTATTGTCAACCTCAAGTTCTATATCACTCTCACGGTCCTTAACTATATATCCTCTACGGCATATCTGCATGCACTCACCACGATTGGCACTGCGGCCAAGTTGATGTAGCGACAAATAGCACTTACCCGATATCGCCATGCACAAAGCACCATGACAGAACATCTCAATGCGTATAAGTTCGCCTTTGGGACCACAAATATTCTCATCAATGATAATTTTGTGAATTGCAGCCACCTGTTCCATCTTAAGCTCGCGGGCAAGCACTACAACATCGGCAAACTGTGCATAGAACTTCAATGCCTCGCTGTTACTGATATTCAACTGTGTAGAGAGATGCACCTCAACTCCCACCTTGTTACAGTACTGCATTACAGCCACATCCGATGCAATTACTGCCGAGATACCACTCTCTTTTGCAGCATCAATGATGGTGTGCATCATATCAATGTCATCCTCGTAAATAATTGTGTTTACTGTAAGATAACTCTTGATGCCATGCTCGTCACAGATACTCGCAATCTCACGCAAATCGTTTATGGAAAACGCACTTGCCGAGTGGGCACGCATATTCAAATGTTCAATACCGAAATATATGGAGTTCGCACCTGCCTGAATAGCTGCAGAAAGGCTGTCACGCGAGCCTACAGGTGCCATTATCTCAAATTCGCTTCTTTTGTAGTTCATAAATGAGTATTATTTGCCTGCAAAGATATATCTTTGCAGGCAAATAACAAACTGAAAGCCGATTTATAGAGATGAAGATAGCGAATATTGAATTTGGTAAATACCCTATATTCCTTGCTCCTATGGAGGATGTCACCGATGCAGCGTTTCGCCTTTTGTGTAAACGCTTTGGTGTGGATATGGTATATACAGAATTTGTATCAAGTGATGCACTGATACGCGATATCAACAGCACTGTACGCAAATTACAGGTGTATGACAAGGAACGCCCTGTTGCCATACAAATTTACGGAAACGAGGTAGAGCCTATGGTTGAAGCTGCAAAACGTGTAGAACTTGCCAAACCCGATATTCTTGATATCAACTTCGGCTGTCCGGTAAAGAAGGTTGCACGCAAGGGTTGCGGAGCTGGCATGCTGCAAAACATTCCATAATTATTGGAAATTACAAAAGCGGTTGTTGATGCCGTAAATATTCCTGTTACAGTAAAGACACGACTTGGCTGGGATGAAAACAACAAATGCATTGTTGACCTTGCCGAGAGATTGCAGGACTGCGGTATTGCAGCACTTACAGTCCATGGCAGGACAAGAGCACAGATGTACACTGGCGATGCCGACTGGACATTGATTGGAAAAATCAAGGAGAACCCTCGCATGCATATACCTATCATTGGTAACGGTGATGTCAGGACACCCGAACGTGCCAAGGAGTGTTTTGATCTCTATGGTGTTGATGCTGTTATGATTGGCCGTGCCAGCTTTGGCCAGCCATGGATATTCCGCGATGTCAAGCACTATCTTGAGCATGGTGAACACGCTGTGCCATTCACCTTTGCCGAATGTATGGATATTCTGCGTGAGCAGGTTCGCGACAGCGTAGAGTGGTTGGGAGAACGTCCCGGCATACTACATGTACGACGTCACCTCGCAGCAACACCACTATTGAAAGGACTTGCCGATTTTCGTCCTCTACGCATAGAGATGCTACGTGCCGAAAAGATAGATGACTTGATGGCAATACTTGACAAAATCGTTGAAATATATGGATAAAAAAACAGAACCGCTAAAATTTTAGCGGTTCTGTTTTTTTATTCTTCAGTTGCTGCAATATAATTTTTTACCGGATTTGCGTACATTTCAAGTATCTTGGTACGGCAGAACTCATCATCGCGGTTCGGCAAGTCAACCTTTGATACTCTATCCTGTATGTAAGCATCAAGTTTTGCTTTCTCCTCTGCAGTATATCTATCGGCAAAACGGGTATCACCTGTTAATTGCTCATAGAAATAATAGTTTATAGGCCAGAGTTTGTAATTGCGATGGATATGCTTATCTATGATACGTGCCACAGCAGCAGTCTTCTCATTCTTACCCAACGTACGATCTATAGCATCTATCTCAGCATTTATACAGTCAGAAACATGGAAGTGTACACCACCCTTATAACCGAACATACCAACCTTCATATTTTCAAGGTCATCGCCGGGCGATTTCTTGTGTTCAGGATTATCTCGTTTCTGCTGGAACTCTTTTGCCTTAAGATAATCACAAGGGTCATATTCGTAAGATATTGATGTTGGTGCAATGTTCAACTCCACAAGTGCATCTACAATGTCACCACTGCTATACATTGAAAGCATCTTAATCAAGCCCTCTTGTGTACGGTCATTACTGTCTTTTGCACGACCTTCACGCTGTGCTATCCAAACTGGTTGATGACGTTCAGCTATTGCATGGTGAATATATGAAGAGAGACGTTTTGATGAAGCAAGCATCTCACGTATCGACGCCGAACGCTGTACAATAAAACTGCGATTCACTCGAACAAGTTTCTTTATCCATGGACGGATAAGAAGGTTGTCTCCAATAGCAATCTCTACAGTGTTGCCAATAACCTCAACAAGCAATATACTCAAGAAAGCCGAGTCCATAATAATATCGCGGTGATTGGAAATACACAACGATTTCTTGAGATTGTCAATATTCTCATAGCTCAACGAGAACTCACTTGTAAGTTTCTTAACTATGCCCTGCAAAAAAGGATAGATGATTGCTTTTTGAAATGCAAGGTTATCTTTTGATGCACGCATAGCCATTGCTACATGCTCAAAAGGAATTTCCTTAATAGCATAGCCTATAACAGCCTGAAACTCAGGGTCAGCTATCAACTCTTCAAATATCTGTGGCAATTCATCGGGAAGATAAGGACGGATTTCGTCAAATTCAGCAGGAATCATCATAATATTTTGTTTTAGTTTATTTTAGTGTTCTTTATAATTATTGGCAAAGTACGGCAAAATATTTCAAAAAACAAGAAAGAAGAGATTTTTTTGTTATTTTCCCAACTTCTCCATTATTTGTTATAAATTTTCTCACGTAAGAATTTACCGGTATAAGACTCTTCACATGCGATAACCTCTTCAGGTGTTCCGGCTACAACAAGTCGGCCTCCCTCCTCACCACCTTCGGGACCAAGGTCTATGAGATAATCGGCACATTTTATCACATCCATGTTATGCTCTATGATAACAAGCGAATGTCCGCGTGCGAGCAGCCTTTCAAACGACTTGAGCAATTTCTTTATATCATGGAAATGCAAACCGGTAGTAGGTTCATCAAAAATAAACATTGTAGGACGATCACTCTGTCGGCTAAGATAGTAGGCCAACTTTACACGTTGGTTCTCACCACCTGAAAGAGTTGAAGAGGATTGTCCTAATTTAATATATGCAAGACCCACATCCTGCAATGGCTGCAGATTTTCGGCAATACGTTTCTGTCCATGCTCCTGGAAGAAGTTTATAGCATCTCCCACTGTCATCTCCAGAATATCATATATATTCTTTCCATGATATTTCACCTCAAGAACCTCGTTCTTAAAACGCTTTCCATGACAAACTTCACATTCAAGCTTAAGATCTGCCATGAATTGCATTGATACGGTTATGGTTCCTTCACCCTTACACTCATCACAACGTCCACCGTCGGAGTTAAAAGAGAAATGACCTGCACCAAATCCCAATTGCTTAGCGAGTGGCTGTTGTGCAAAGAGATGGCGTATATCATCATAGACCTTCAAATATGTGACAGGGTTGGAACGTGACGATTTACCTATAGGATTCTGATCGACCAACTCCACACCGCACAATTGTTTCAAAGCACCCTCAACACTATCGCACTGCCCCGGAGCATCACAACTGTTCCCGAAGTGACGCATCAATGAACGGTAAAGGATATTTCGTACAAGAGTGGATTTTCCCGAGCCACTGACACCACTGACAACCGTTAGCAGATTAAGTGGAAAGCTTACATCAATTCCTTTGAGATTATTCTCTCTTGCACCTTTTATTGTTATATAGTTATTCGATGTCCTACGATGTGCAGGAAGTTCAATAGTCTCTTCACCAAGCAAATACTTTACCGTATAACTATTGCTTCCCGGAGCGAGATTCTCCATATTACCGCTATAGACAATATTTCCACCGTAGGAACCGGCTTTGGGCCCTACATCAATGATATAGTCCGCAGCACGTATTATCTCTTCATCATGTTCAACAACAACGACAGTATTTCCCAAGTCACGTAAACGATAAAGAACTTTTATCAGCCTGTCAGTGTCGCGACTATGCAAGCCTATACTCGGTTCGTCAAGAATATACAGCGAACCGACCAAAGCACTACCGAGCGAAGTTACAAGATTTATACGCTGGCTCTCACCACCCGAAAGGGTATTACTCAAACGATTCAACGTCAGATAACCCAATCCTACATCAAGCAGACAATCGACACGATTACGTATTTCTGTCAGGATACGCTTTGCTACCGCAGTATCGTGTTCATCAAGAACAAGATTATCGAAAAACTCTTTCAAACGCGAAACCGGCATCTCTATCAGTTCAGTAATGCTTGTACCACCCACCTTTACGTATGTAGCCTCTTTTTTAAGACGCGTACCATGACAAGTGGGACATACCGGCTTACCGCGATAACGCGATAGCATAACCCGGTACTGTATCTTGTATTGATTAGCCTTAACCATATCAAAGAAACGGTCGATACAGATACCCTCGCCATACTCCTCTATCCAAGGTCCTTTATGCCAAAGATAATCTTTCTGTTCCTGTGTGAGGTTATAATATGGTTCAAAAATGGGGAAATTATCTTGCGGAGCACGGCGACAGAACTCTGTTTTCCATTCGCCCATTTTGTCACCTCTCCAACAAAAGACGGCACCGTCATATACGCTCAACGACTTATTTGGTATCACCAAATCCTCATCAATACCAACAATACGTCCGAAGCCCTCACAATCGGGACATGCACCTATCGGTGAATTGAATGAGAACATCTGTTCAGTAGGTTCTTCAAACTCAATTCCGTCGGCCTCAAAGCGTATGCTGAAGCGATGTGGCATCTCCTCGTCAAGGAAAAGCAACAGACACTCACCATTACCTTCGTAGAAGGCTGTCTCGGCAGAATCAAGCAGACGGCTCGCAGTCTCTTTGCTATCACTTACGCTAAGACGGTCAATAAGCAATGCCGGCTCGTCGCCTTTTTGAGGTTTATAATCTTCAATACGTATAATCTCCTTATCTACAACCACACGTGTAAAACCCTGTTGGAGATATATTTCCAATTGTTCCTGTAGCTTTCGGCCCTTGCGTTTGGGAATTGGTGCAAGAAGCATAAACTTGGCACCCTCGGCATGGCTGTTCATGCAGTGCAACAAATCCTCGGGAGAATCTTTCTTTACAAGAGTTCCGCTCACTGGGGAATAAGTCTTACCTATGCGGGCATAGAGCAATTTAAGATATTCGTAAATCTCAGTAGATGTACCAACTGTTGAACGTGGATTGCGGTTATTCACCTTTTGTTCAATAGCTATTGCCGGTGGAATACCTTTGATAAAATCACATTCAGGTTTATTCATCTGCCCCAGGAACTGACGTGCGTATGATGATAGTGACTCTACATAGCGACGTTGTCCTTCGGCGTAAAGAGTATCGAATGCAAGGGATGATTTACCCGAGCCTGAAAGGCCGGTCACAACAACCAATTTTCCACGTGGTATTTCAACATCCACATTTTTCAGGTTGTTGACTCTTGCACCTTTTATTATTATGTTTTTATTTTCGTCCATATTTCAGTTTTATGCATCGCGTTTGCAACGCCAATAATAGCAAGAAGGATTATAATACCCCAAATGCCGTTAGTTTGCGAATTTACATAAAAAACATAAAAGGAGCATCAGTTGTTAGCGGAAAAATCACTCTTATCTTGCCAAAGAGAATTTCATGCTGACACCGAAGTCAGTTGTTGATGTAGGATAAGAATTTGCCGAAATCAAAGGAACGGCCTTTTGACGGTCAAAATACAGACTGAATGTCAACATTTTACTATACGCATAATCGGCTGTAAACGAATAGTTGAATGTTCTGTTTCCACTTGTTGCCTGCGTTGTTCCTTTATCTATGCTACGACAAACCGAAGAGCTGTTCTTGAATGAGAAATCGGCTCTCAGGTTAATATCATTACCTTGGCTCTTTGATTTATCATCACTTTTCTTACTTGCTTTTTTGTTGCCGGAACCAAATTTCAGGTTCACAATCTTATATCCTACATTTACAGCTATCTCCTGCGAACTTGTTTCAACCAACTGCACCGCTGTAATACTCATATTCAGAGTACGTGATTTAATAAACTTGCCACCTATGGTAAGATTATCATTTGTTGTGACATTGATACCAATCAATGGAGAGAAACTCTCATTTATAGAGACAGCACCAATATTATATCTTCCACTTGGCACAGGCAAGCCTGTTGTTGTGTTATTTACAAAACCTATGCCTTTTGAGTATTCCATATATGTAGCATACGTACTGTATGAGCCGACAGCATATACACTCTTATAACCATGTTCAATGTTTACACTCTTGAAATATTTCTTGAAAAAGGCCAATTTTGACAATCCCGAATATTTGATATTCCAGTTAGGCAACAGGCTCAACATCTTAGGGAAGATTTCATTACCGCTTATTCCGGTGTATGTATCAAGGAAAGTAGGTATCATAACCTCGGCAGAATACTTGTTCACACCACCGTAGGCAGGATTAAATGTTTCACCGGCAAGTGAGCTCGACACCGGATACTTTGTTCCATGATAATTCTTTTCAATATCACGACGATAACTTTCAAGATTAGAAACAAATTTGTCATAAACATCCGATTTGTATCCGTTCCCCGCATTTCCTCCTCCAAAAGAGTTTCCGATAGTGATTGTTGTCATTGTGAGACCACCACTCTCATTAAACGGCATACCTGAATACATGAATTGAATGTTCTTGCTGTTGTTACGTCTCCAACTTGCATTAAGGTCTATTTTGAAATCGCGTGCAGGTTCAAGCGTCATCTTCAACTGTAAATCTTCGGCAAGAGTAGATGAAGCCTGCGAAGCTATACTGTCACTTCTTAATAACCAATTATTATTGTGTGCTCTATCAAGGAATGAGTCATCAGTTAGTCCAAACGCAAAATCCAATCCTGGAGAGAATATTCCATTCACTTTTCTCTGACCGAAAATATCTCCACTGTTAGGCATGAAGCCCGGAAGATTCATTGCGTATGCATTAGTATAATTTGCCGAAATATTACGCACAAGCATCAGTATCCTCGTAGGATATTGCATAGCCTTGGCAAAATTACTGCGGCTCTCACCAACCTTAGGCAAAATGGTTAGCTTGACCTTTACACTATCCTTATTCTTTATCTGAATCTTATTTTCATCAACAACCTTATATTTCAATTTATATTTATCACCTTCGGATGTACGTGCCACAATCTCAAGTTTCCTCTCCTTTAGGTTATGAGCAATGGTAATTGCACTATCCATCAGGAGCTTCACCTCCTTGGTAAACGGTTTTACTTTCTTCTTAGGCTTGCTGACCTTTGACGAACGTTTATTGTTGCTTGAAAAACGTTTGTTTGTCTCTTCAAGATAAGGAATAATATTATAAAGTTTCTCCATATTCAACGTTGTCTTCAAACTGATGTTACGTTTATTGGAGATATTATTACCGAAGTTTACACCCGAGATTGTATTACCCCTCTGAGCATTATATGTAGCAGAATAGGTTGCATCAGCTGTCAGCCACTCGAAAATTGGCAATTTGTTCAAAGGCAAGACATATGACGCATTGAAATTCTGCTGATAACTTAATGGTGTACCAAAACTCTGCAAACTATGTTTCACAGAGTCTTTCCAAACAGCATACTCATTAGGATACATATTTTTGTTTACCGGCAGGAAGGGTTCCTCAACCTCGGCATTCGTACCGGTGTTAAGACTCATCTTAAGATTTGTTGTAGGATCCCATTTTATAGACATGCCACGATTCCAATAGAATTGTTGAGAGAAGGTCAGAGGTATCTCATTTTCACCACTCATAGAACTTACCTCGCGACGTTGCAATTCATGATAGGTACGTGTAATATCAGTATTTAATGCCAGAGTCTGAGGCAATGGATTCACACCCCAATCCTTGAAAATCTTGAGCCATTTCGACTTGTTCTTAATCTTTCCAAAAATCTTGATTGTCTTTATCGGGCTGGAATAGTTATAACCCAACGATGCTTTCCAGTTACGGTTATTCTCCCAACTTATAGTACTACCGCTATTGTCAGTGCTTGAACGTGAGAAGCTGAAACTGATATTTGATGGGTCGTAAGGCATTGATTTCTCACTTGAGATATTCACCTTGGCATTACTTATACTGAAGTTACGCATTATAGAACGAACCTCGGCTATATTGCGTATCGAGTCCTGAAGAATATCATCATAAGAATCAAGAACCTCCTGCAGTTTCAAATCGGTATCAAACGGACTATACAATGGAGAAGTCACCTCTTCGGTAAACGAATAATATGTAGGAATGGAAACCTTGAACGATTTTGGGAACAGACGTCCAAAGTCCATTGTTCCGGTCAATGAATAGCGATAATAATCATCGGTACTGCGTGCCGCGAGTTTATCTTCCAGACCACCAAATCCGGCAGTCTCAACCTTACCTTGTGCTGCAACCGAAGCTAAGTCGGAAAGTTTTATATTCAAATTACCCTGTGCAGCCCAACCACTCTTGTTGTTGAAACCAAGAAGTCGCATCTCATTCACCCAAACGATAGCCGATTTGTTGCTTGCAGTATTATTGCGTACACCAATCATCATCACTTTTATCTGACCGAGCGAAGGCGAACCAACGATACTTATCTTATTTTTGGGTACATCCTCATCATATTCGCTGTATATCGTTGTGTTTGACACCCCTTCGGCATTGCTGTTACGCAAAGTATTACGTCTGATCTTTATTCCGGTAAGTTTATCAAGAGGAATATCTATCATATTTTCCTGAGGCCATACAACAGTAGCCGAAGCTGTACTGTTACCATCATAAGAACCATGAGGTGTCAATACCAACGGTACTTCATATTCATAGTAATTGCTCTTGTAATCGGAACCAAGACGTACAAATAACGATATATCATTATTCTTCAGTTGCGATGCATCTACCTCGGGTGCTTCGGCATGTATATAAAGCTGTATTCGCTCATACTGGCGTATGTCGAGATTACTCTTTTTGTAAACAGCACGCGACTCCTTGCTACCCAAATTATTCACATTCAGCGACAACGCCTGTTCGTTATCCTGACGTAACTGAGGTTGGCTCGGGTCTATTATTCGGGTAATACCCGGAGGCAATACATAGTTCACCGGCTTGCGGTCACCATGTTCCTCAATACTTATAGCCGAAGTGGTAAACTCACCCGATACGGTTGGAGCAGTGTTCTGTTGCGATGCTATCGGCTGCTGGTAAGAACGCCAGGTTCCACGTACCAATTGCATTGTCGCAAAACGCAAAGTAACAGGCTTGCTGAACGAAGTCATATACATACGTATGAAGCGTATCGAGGTAAAATCCTTAATAGAACCGACGATTCGCTCATACTCGTCTATTGGAATACGGAACTTATACCAATTAACACTCTCAGTATTTCCATTACGTAATTTTGTTGTTACCAGACGTTTATCGGTAATGTAATTACGTCCAACCTGCATCTCCTCGGGACGAATGACTATTTTATATTGGAAATAGTTCTCATACTCGTCCATTGTAAAATCCTGATTGGCATCTTCAACATCGGGAGTTGATTTAGAGGCACTGCTATATACCTCACCCGACTGTGCGGGAGAGTTGCCTTCGGTATTATTATAATATTTGTATCGCTCAATGATACCCATCTTCACCGCATCATAATCACCACCACGGAAGTAATGGTATTTGTCTCCGGCAGGATCAGCTGCAATACTATCATAAACCTCCTGACGTACTACACCTTTCAAAGTTTCAAGATAGTTCTTGTATGTAGGGTGCTGAGCCTCATCGGCACTGCTCAAACCATTCAAACCTACATCCTGCTGATCACGGCTACCCGAATTGTTGTCAAATGCATATACAAGACTTGTTGTAAGAGGAATACGTCCCCACACAGTCTCTTCGTAGCCATAGGTATTACCTGTTGCCGGCAGACCATTTTCATAGAATTTCTTGCCGTCTTTAAGAATATCCTCCGAAACCTCTCCAAGGTTGAAATAGAGTTCACCGCCCATTCCCGACTGTTCATATATAAATGGGTCAAGCATCCAGAACTCAAGATACTGAATATTTGCACTTTCAAAATCAGTTGTAGACAACTGACGTGTTATACCACCCCAACGTTTCTCGGGATTGTTCAACTTACCGTCATAGTTCATGTCGGTATCCAGGTTGTATGGTCCGCGTTCATTAGGATAATATGTGACATCAAGCAAAGAGAGAGTTGATGACTCGCCATATGTCGATTCCTTATTAGGATATAATTCACGTTCATAAACCTCACGGACATAGTGATTGGAGAGTTGCTCAAGATCACTCTTAATATGTGCTGGTGTAAGCGAAGAACTACGACGTGTAAACAATGGATCAATACTATACCATGTTATTCTGGCACGATTAAACCCTGTACGTATATCATTGGTGAGGTTACTGTACTGCATACCCGATGGCAACGAAGCAAGCATCCATTGCGATGGAGATTTTATATCAATACCATTCTCAGTGCTTTCAAAATCATCAATATACGATGCCTCGCTCTGTACATGCTTTGATGTTCCGGCTTCAAGACTTGCAAATTCAGCCGAGAAACTTATCGATGAAGGAGCAGAACAACTTATCAAAGGCAAATAGTCAATTATGTTTGTCAACCATTGGCTCTGTTTCTTCCACGAAAGATTGAAACCCCACAAAAAGTTCTGCAAAGGTTCCGAACCCATATCAACCTTGGATGTCAGAGGTTTTTCGCTAAGCGACATCAATGTACCTCCAAACTTGAAGTCATCGGAAAAATCATATTTCCAGTTCAAGCCCAGCACCGTTTTGCGTTGCATATTGAAGAGGGTGTTACTCTCAAGTGACACCTGAACATCTGTTCCTGCATCAATAATGCCCTGATTAAGGATTGTAATTGTTCCCGATGAATAATCAACCTGATAGTCACTGTTCTCTGTAAGTGTCACACCGCCGGCTGTAACCACAACAGAACCTCGTGGAATATTTGTAGAACCGGTCTGTATGACATTCGCCGAAGAACCGGTATATTCACCTATGATATAAAACTTATCTTTCTCGGCAATCTGCTTTGCTACAGTCTTTGTTGAATCGTACAACTCCCGGAAAATATATTTCTCAGCAAGTTCATCGTTGTTAATTTTCTTTTCCAAGAAATCACCAAAAGGTTCAACCGATGGGAAATAGATACGTCCGCTTGAAGCATCTACCGTATAACCCTCAATAAAGTCAAATATACCGTTAGGATTCTCCTTTGTATTACTGCTGTCAAGACGATCAAGACCCAGCAACTGCAATATTGTCTGTTTCTTCAGTTCTTCTTCGGGCAAATAGGTGATATTTGTTCCAAGACTATCACTTGCATAATATACATCAAGCTTAAAATCGTTACTCTTGAGATTACGTGTTCCCAAAGAATATACGTTTTTCATCATCAAATCCCAACAACCGTTGTTCGGCGAACATGCATTTGGTTTCAACAGTTTCAAGTAAAGCGTCTGCTTTGACTCGTTGATATCGCTTGAGAACTCACCAACCTGATATGTCTGACCGCCATAGGTATATTCGTATGCAACAGCCAACACTTCGTCGGCACGCAACGCTGTTTTCAAAGAGATGAAACCAAGTTCACTGTTCAGTTTATACTCCGACGATGACAAAAGACGAGCATTTGCAAGTTTCTCATAATCGTAACCGCCGTTCATGCCACTAATTCCACCCAGAACATTATTCACATTGTCAAAATCGCGTATTGCCGAATATGTTCCCGACATTTGGGAATAGAGGTTGTTACTATTATTCTGCGGAATAGCAATATTGCTCTGCACACTCCATAAAGGATTACTTATGTGGTTGGTTTCGGCAATATCGGTAAAGGCAACAATATTACGGGGATTGCTATAGTCACTTGTTTTGTTTGTCACCCACACCTCAATGCGGTTGATATGTATTCCCGAAAGGATTGTCGGTAATTGTGACATGGCACGGTCATAGGCATCGCGGAAATAATGAGCAAGGAAGAAGTGCTTGTTCTCATCGTAATCAGTGATTTCTATTTCGTATGTGGTAAGTTGCGAACCTCCCTTTGAACTAACGACATTGGTATTTGATGTCTTTTGTGAGACTACTGTCTGAAGTTCCAATTTACCAAACTGCAAATCAGCACGTATACCAAAGAGCGATGAAGCACCTCGTATAAGACTTGAGTTCGTGGGAAAAGAGACATTGCCGGCCTCGAGCAACTTGATGATTTCGTCCTCCTTGCCGTCGTATTTAAGACCTATTTTCTTAGCGTCGTAACTAAATGTGGACTCTGTATTATAATTGAAATCCATATTCATCTTGTCACCGACACTACCTTTAAGATTAAGATTTATCTTTTCATCAAAATCAAAGCTGTTGGTTCTGCGACTACGTGACGGCAATGCAGGGTTATCTATTGTCTGTATAGAATAACCCATCTTTAATTCTGCATTTCCCTGAGTTTTGATTCTTACACCGCCGGGACCAAATATCTTTTCGGCAGGACCCAAATCAAAATGCATATCCGTAAAGTCAAATTTGCCTTTTTTATTGGCGTTGTCCCACTCCTCAAAATTCCTTTTCCTGAAATAGTTCTGCAAAGACTTTCTGTCGTGCCACTTCTGATACTCCTCGGGGCTTAGCAAAAGCGGTGTACCCAAAAGAGTACCATCACTGAGCCTTGTCGATATTGTATAAGTACTGTCGTTATAATTGTACGTAGTATCAGTAACAATATTTTCAGGAGTCTTAAGATCAAATGAATGACGTTGCATGTCCTCGATGTTCATTGGTACAATTTCCGAGACCTGAAAACGGCTCGTACTGTCACTCTTTATCAGTTCGGCCTTATGTCTGTTCTTTACAGAGTAATGCACACTGTCACTACACACACCACCGGCCGCAAGCATATTCATACATGCGGCAAGAGTGATCAGCAATATCAGGATGCGTAATTTCATTGGCGGAATTAGAGTTGTTTAAGAGCCAACTTGATGACCTGTTCTACCGTTGCTGTAGGTTCGCTTTTGATAATGGCCTGTACTACTTTGTTTGTTGCAGCAGCAGGGAAGCCCAACATAATAAGAGCCGATGTTGCACCATCAACAACCTCGCTGTTTACAGTTGCAACTGTTGTAGAAAGAACGATTGCATCACCACCAATACCCTTAATCTTATCCTTAAGATCGATTATCAGACGCTGTGCGGTCTTTAGTCCAATACCTTTGACACTCTTTATTGCAGCCTCGTTGCCAACAGCAATGGCTTCACACAGTTCGCTCACGGTAAAAGCCGAAAGTATTGTACGGGCTGTATTACCACCGATACCCGAAACCGAGATGAGCAAAAGAAAGAGTTCTCGTTCATGCTTGTTGCTGAATGCAAAAAGCTGGTGTGTATCTTCACGAATAACCTCATAGATGTAAACCTTTACATCCTTTTTCCCCTGTAATGCACTAAATGTATTCAGTGTGATATTTGTTTCATAGCCTACACCTGCACACTCGATAATAGCTGTTGTTGGTGTAAGTTCGGCCAATTCGCCTCTAAGATATTCTATCATAGTGTTTCTCTTCTTTTATAATATTTATTCCTTAAACGGAAAAATCCCCTCTTTATTGTATATATAATTCAAAAGAGAGTGACCCAAAGTATTAATTGGGCCCCTCTTGTGTTAGAAGTTGAATAAAAAGAGCTATTTTTAGGCTTGCGAAGACCGAAAAAGCACAGTTTACTAAGCGTAAATGAGCATTTTGAGGGCAAGCGTAACGACAAAAGAGCCTTTTTAGTCAGCTTCTTTATCATCTACGTTTCTCTATTTTCAGCACCTGATTGCAATATTTCATTATAGCCGGGCGATGAGTAACAAATATCAGAGTCTTTCCTATGTTGCTTTTTGTCAATCTCTGCAACATCTCATGTTCGGTATCTTCATCAAGTGCCGAAGTCACCTCGTCAAGTATAAGAATACTTCCCGGACGTAATATCGAGCGTGCAACGGCAATACGTTGAGCCTGTCCTTCACTCAAGCCGCCACCACGTTCTGTCACCTCGCTATCCACGCCGTCGGGCATGTCAAAAACAAATTCAGCACATGCCACATTCAACGCATTCCTTATTTCATCCTCGGTGGCATTAGGATTGCCCATAAGCAGATTATCCCTAATTGTTCCACTAACGAGAGAATTACCCTGTGGAATATATACGAAATTACGTCTTGTCAAGGTTGATGCCCTATGACACTCCTTCTCATTGTAAACTTCGATAGTACCACAAGCCGGGTTGAGCAAAGCCAAAAGCAAACGTATCAATGTACTCTTTCCGGCACCGGTCTCACCAACAATGGCTGTACAACTGTTTGGTGGAAAATCATACGAAAATTTATCTATTATGGAATAATTTTTATTATCATACCTAAAAGTGACATCTTTTACACGCACACCAGCTGTTCCATTAAGCATAACAGCCTCACCCTGTTGCTCAAGCGGAATATCTTCCAATTCATAAAGTCTTTCTGTTGCTGTCAATGCCGAAACTATTCTAGGCAGATAACTTGTCAAATCAATTGTAGGACGCTGTATCAACCCCACAAGTTGCAGATAAGCAGCCATTGTTCCGTATGTTATTATTCCCTCTTGCAGGCTCACTGCACCCCACAGGAATGCAAGCAAATAACCGGCTGCAAAACCTAACTGTATGAGCGAGAATGTACCCAAAGAGAATTTCGTTCTATTGGCTACCTGAACCTGTAACCGCTCCTGCACACCTGTCAACTGCTGTTCTGTTTCTCTGTTCTGTTCAAGAGTTTTTATTATCTCCCTATGCTGCAGACTCTCTTGTAATATTTCCTGGATACGGCTATCGCTGTCACGAACATCGCGGTTCAACTTACGCATCTTTCGTATATAAAAACGGCTCACCACAATACATAACGGCAGAATGATGAGTATTACAACCGCAAGCATAGGACTCATTGTAAAGAGCAGCACAAACGATGCCACCAACTGCATGCAGACAACCACCGTAGAGGGAATAACCTCTGTCATTAGAGATGTAATGGTGTTCACATCACCTTCGAGACGATTTGTCAGGTCACCGGTATGATGTTTCTGCAAATGCAGCCAATCGCCTTTGAGCAACATTGAAAAGACTTTGAGCCTCATTCTGTTACGAACCTTGACTCCCACCACCGAATGTATCCATTTACTTGCAACACTAAATACAATCTCGGCAAACATCAACACAGCGACAATTGTTCCTGTAACAAAAAGCGAACCTGCAGCATCACCTGTAGCAATATCTATGGCATGTTTACAGGCAAGAACCCACATAAGCTGACAGGCAACATAGACAAGTCCCACTGTTGTATTTACAACAGCCTGACGACGTGCTCCCTGAGAGCTCTTCCACAACCACTTTATCAGCCTCTTTAGAGGTATTCTTTCTTTTTCCACAATTTGTTCCATATTTGCCACGAAGATATAAATTCTATTCGAGAGTTTACCGCTTAAAGAGACGAAAAATGATAATATCCTCTCTATTTTACACAAATACAGTCACATCTTAGTGACTTTTCGTTAATATTTTGTATCTTTGAGATAAAATCTCGAAGATAATATGCACTCGCTGTAAAAAATATCGAAGTAAACTCCATATTTATAACTCGCTTATCAGTATTTTTGAATTTTGAGAAACGGAATAAAACAAAACACGAAATATGAAAAAACAGATTATCGCGGCTTTGGCTGTTGCTATAGGAGTCCTAGCATACAACTATTTGGCACAACCACAAGAAGAGGATTTTGACAAAAGCCACAAAATTGCACAGGATTTTGAGCATCGCCGACACATTGTGGGCAACGAGAATTATTTCAAGATTTTCAATAAAGAACTAAGTGGTACACGCATGCAAGCCATGCAGTTCCTTTATGCCTACATGCCATTACCCGACATTGCCGACTACTCGGGCGAATATCATTTACAAAACGTTGACTACGCCCTAAAGGCACGCTATGAGATGCCATGGGGTAAGAGTGTTCCCGTGAGAGAATTTCTCCATTTTGTACTGCCCGTACGAGTAAACAACGAAAACATGGACACTTCACGTGCCGTATTCTATAACGAGCTAAGAGAGAGAGTAAAGAACCTTTCCATGCACGATGCAGTACTTGAAGTGAACCACTGGTGCCACGAAAAAGTCACCTACACTCCAAGTGACATACGCACAAGTTCTCCACTTGCAACAGTACGCACAGCCTATGGCCGTTGCGGTGAGGAATCAACATTTACCGTTGCAGCACTTCGTGCTGTTGGTATCCCGGCCCGTCAGGTATATACCCCACGTTGGGCACACACCGACAACAATCACGCATGGGTTGAGGCATGGGTCGATGGTGAATGGCATTTCCTTGGAGCATGTGAACCCGAGCCGGTTCTTGACCTTGCCTGGTTCAATGCCCCGGCATCACGTGGTATGCTCATGCACACCAATGCATTTGGCAGTTACGACGGTCCCGAAGAGGTGCTCAGCGTAACACCCTGCTTCACCGAGATTAACGTAACAGCCAACTACGCTCCTGTTGCCACCACAAACATTCAGGTGACCGACAAGAATGGTAACCCCGTTCAGGCAACAGTAGAGTTCAAGATATACAACTACGCCGAGTTCAACACCGCCGCTACAAAGGTGTGTAATGAAGAAGGACGCACATCCATAACATCAGGACTCGGCGACATGGTTGCATGGGCGTCAAAAGATGGCCTTTTCGGTTTTGCCAAGTTCACCGCCGGCAAAGACGACAACGTGACAGTAGTGCTCGACAAGGCTCCCGGCTACACCGCAACAATGGAGATGAACATAACACCACCGAAAGAGCGTAACACCATCCCCGAGGTTACACCAGAACAGGCCGAGGAGAACCGCCGCCGCTTTGCATACGAGGACTCAATACGTAACGCATACGTCGCAACATTCATCACTCCCCAACGAGCAAAAGAGATTGCAACATCCATCAATGCCAATGAAGAGAAGGTTGCCGATATATTCAAACGCTCACGCGGAAACCACAAGACAATAGAGACTTTCCTCACCAACGCCGGCAAAGAGGGTGCAGAACGTGCCTTGGCACTGCTGAGTGTCGTCTCGGACAAAGACCTGCGTGATATAAATATCGATGTGCTATACGACCATTACTCAAACAGCATTCCCGGTGATATCAACGATGATAAATACCACCGCTTCATCCTCAACCCGCGTATAAGCAATGAGATGCTCACACCCTACAAGAGCTACTTTGCCCAGGCCATACCGGCTGAAGATGCGGCCATATACCGTTCTAACCCCGACAAATGGGTTGAGTGGTGCCGTAGCAACATCTCCGTAGAGCAAGAGTGGAACCCGCTGTCGCTATGTATGTCACCCAAAGGGGTATGGGAGATGCGTGTTGCCGACCCGCACTCACGTGACATCTTCTTTGTTGCCGCAGCACGAAGCATGGGCATCCCGGCACGTAAGGACGAGGTAACAGGCAAGACCCAATATATTGCCGATGGCAAGTGGACAGATGTCAACTTTGAAGCAGAAACAAGCAAGAACACACCACAAGGCAAGCTCAAGGCAGCCTTCAAGCCGACACAATTCATCGACGATCCCAAATACTATTCACATTTCTCAATAGCAAAGATAGTCGATGGCAAGCTACAGTTGTTGGAATATCCCGAAGAGGGAATAACCTGGAGCAACCTGCTCAAGGAGGGCACTTTACTCGATGAAGGCAACTACCTGATGATGACCGGTACACGCATGGCCGACGGCGGAGTGCTCGCCCACCTCACCTTCTTCAACGTAGAAGAGGGCAAGGAGAACAAACTGCAATACGTGTTGCGTGAGAGCAGCGAGAAACTGCAGGTAATCGGCGACTTCAACAGCGAAAACCTCTTCTACGACACCGCCGAGGAACGCCAACGCTCATTGCTGTCGGCAACAGGTCGCGGATATTACATCATCGCCCTTGTAGCCCCCGGCAACGAGCCAACAAACCACTTCCTGCGTGACGTAATGCCATACAAGGAAGAGTTTGAGAAATGGGGCCAGAAGATGGTGCTTCTCTTCCGCGACACCAATGAGGCAGAACGTTTCGTAAACGACTTTCCACAGTTACCCGAAAGCATAGTTTGGGGAACAGACATCAATGACAACATCTATAACGAGATTGTGGCGAACATGAAGCTCGACAAGCCCAACCGCCCTATAATCCTTGTTGCCGACACCTTTAACCGCGTGGTGTTCATGTCACAGGGTTATTCTATAGGCCTTGGCGAACAGCTTGTGAAGGTTATAAAACAGTTGAGTGAGTAAATATATATAAAGCCTATTAAACATAAAGCTCTCGTCAATTGACGAGAGCTTTATGTTTAATACAGTGCTTTTTACTTTAAAATCAATAAACAACCTTCTTGCCGTTTACAATATAAACACCATGCTCGAGATATTCGGTATCAACAATGCGGCGACCATTAAGGTCGTAAACAGTTTTCACTACTCCATCCATCGCCTCAATGCCTGTGGTCTCCGATTCATAGCCTTCGATAAGAGATAGTGCTGCGGTTGCATCAAACGCTGCGGCTTTCTCAAAGCGGACGGTATTGCCGCTGTCGTTGAGGTTATTCCAGAATGTTATAACACCGGGATCGTAACTGATTGA
>JAGCJL010000086.1 GCA_017647975.1 Bacteroidaceae bacterium
ATTGACCCGTTGTACTGCTTGTCTGTATGGAATGTTTTCAAGGATCATCTTGCTTAACCGAGAACGTTCTTTGCGTTCGTTCCCGAAAGCGTGTGCAAAGGTAAGGCAAATTTTTAAACTACCAAACTATTTCCAAGATTTTTTTCATTAAAAAATCACTTTTTTCGCACACTTTTTGTGCAAGTGCTGATTAACAAGCACTTACAAAAACAAGTTTTTTTTGAAAAATCAGAGATATTGGAACAGCTCCGATTTCTCGATTTTAATTATCATCTTTAGTTAAAATCTGCTCCAGTTTGCGAGCATCAAGATTTTGCATCAACTTTCCATTTACCGCTGCCGAAATAGCACCTGTTTCTTCGGAAACAACAATAGCTATCGCATCGCAATTCTCGGTAATTCCTATTGCCGAACGATGACGAAGACCAAGTTTCTTTGGAATATTCAAATTATGCGACACCGGAAGAATACATTGTGCAGCGACAATACGTCCATCTTTTACAACCATAGCACCGTCGTGCAGTGGAGCATTCTTAAAAAACACAGCCTCAATAAGACGCTGACTGATGTCGGCATTGATTTTCTCACCTGTTGTTATTATATCATCAAGCGAGTCGTTACGCTTTACCACAATAAGAGCACCGACTTTCTGCTGTGCCATATTGTTACATGCAAGTACGATTGGCATTATATCAGGTTTTTCCGCCTCGTCATTCTTGCGAGAGAAGAATCTTGACAGGAAACGCAGCTGACGATGCGAGCCAAGGTTTCGGAAAAAGTTTCGAATCTCATCATGGAATATTATAACCAAAGCAAGAGTACCCACACTCATAAGTTGGTCGAATATAGAACCGAGCAAACGCATTTGCAACAGTTTTGAGACAAACACCCATGAGAAGATAAAAACAAGTATTCCCAAAAAGACATTCAGCGAACCCGACTCTTTCATCACGCGATAGAAGTAGTAGAGCAACAAAGCTACAAGAACTACATCTATTATATCCATTATGGTTATATCAAAAAACATACCTTATATATTATATAATATTTATCTTAATTTATTTTTGCGGGCATGACAAACTTACCACATAGCATTTATATCATCTGAAGCCACCATTGCCTTTCAACGCCTGCCATATCTTCACCACCTGAGTTGCCTCGGAGACATCATGCACACGCAATATATCCGCACCTTTTGACAGAGCATACATATTCAGAGCCACAGTACCGGTCAATGCATCGGCAGGCAAAAGCCCCAGCAGTTTAGTTATCATTGATTTACGTGATATACCCACCAACAACGGTGCATCGAGCATCGAGAACTCTTCAAGCCCGGCCATAAGTTCATAGTTCTGCTCAACACTTTTACCAAAGCCAAAGCCCGGATCTATAATAACATCAGCCACACCATTCTGACGAAGAATCCACACCTTACCTGCCAACCATTTTATCACCTGCGGAAGAAGTGGCTCACCCACCGAACATTCTGCCGAATGTGTCAGTATGTATGGCAAGCGAGAATCAACCACTGCCGAAAACATATCATCATCCCAATCAAACCCCGAAACATCGTTTATGATTGCCACGTTATGATTCTCAACACACTCACGAACAACCCCCCCACGAAAAGTATCCAATGAAATAACCGCATGCGGCAGTTCCCTATCCAGAAGATCAAGCACCGAGTGCAGACGTTCAAGTTCAGTACTCTCAACAGCATACTCCGCACCCGGACGCGTAGAGCAAGCACCGATATCCAAGATGTCGGCACCGGCATCAATCATAGCCTTTGCACGTTCCAACACCAACGAAGTGTTAATACGCGAGGGAGCATAGAAAGAGTCGGGAGTCACATTCAATATACCCATAACAACAGGTTTATCGAACGACAGCAACTTTCCTTTTATATTAACTGTATATTCCATAAATCATCTGTGACAGAGAGTTGTCAGTTTTCAAAGTTACAAATAAAATATAAAAAGCAAACCACAATTTGCAATTAACTTTATTTTTAATACTTTTGTCGTTAATTTTGGATATTATTAAGAAACAGGACAGGCATTAAACATGCAAAAAAGATATTTTAAAATAGCAGAACATACATTTTCAATAGAAAGCAACGAGAACGACATCCTCACTTTTCTCCCAAACATGCAACCGTTTGTCACCGAAGAGAGCGAAAGTCCGCTTTTTGAAATAACAATCGACAACAGCATAATACCTTCGTGGCAAGGTGTCAAGGTTGGCAAATTTCCCTGTCCCTCGGCCACATTTGAGGTTTACCGTCAGGAAAGCGGAGAATATTACATTCTTGTATCGGACGAGAATGAGATACCATGTTCATTCATAATCAGCGACTCACAGCTACAGAAATTCAAAATCACCACAAGAGGCGAGAACGAGAAGGTCATCTTTGGACTCAACAACTCACTTATGGTGATATACACAATGTGTACTGCCCCACACTCTACCCTGCTCATACACTCATCAGTAGTTGAGCACAACGGCAAGGCCTATATGTTCCTTGGCGAGAGCGGAAGAGGCAAGAGTACCCACAGCGACCTATGGGTGAAACACATCGAGGGAAGCCGTCTGATAAATGACGACAACCCTGTGATACGCATAGACAATGACGGCACACCCACCGTCTATGGTTCTCCATGGAGTGGCAAACGCCCAATATACATGAATGTACACTACCCCATTGGCGGAATGACCGCAATAGAGCAGGCCAAAGACAACAAGATACGCAAAGAGTCCATTCCCGTTGCATTCGGAATACTGTTAAGTTCCTGCAGTACACTCAAATTCGACAAGAGGATACACATGCACATATGCAACAGCATAAGTTCAATACTTGAGAGCCTGCCCATATACACCCTGTTCTGCCTTCCCGACAAAGAGGCAGCAATGACATCAAGCAGCACATTCGGAGCATGAGCAGCAAAAAGATACAAATAGAGAACTGCATGCTTATGCAGGAGATTACAAAACTCTTCGACAGTGGTAAGGAGAGTGTCACCATTGTGGTACGTGGCTACAGCATGCGACCATTCCTTGAACATGAACGCGACAAGGTTGTACTCGTTCCACCACGCACACCGCGTGTGGGCGATGTTGTACTCGCCGAAATATCCAAGAAGAGATACGCCCTGCATAGAGTGATAAAGATAGAAGATGACATATACACCATGCGAGGCGACGGCAACCAACTTTGCTTAAAGGAGCAGTTCACCGAAAAGGATATCATAGGGGTTGCCAAGGCATTTATAAGAAAAGGGAAAGCGGTAACGACCGACAGCCTTAAGTGGAAAGCATACTCTTTTGCATGGAATCTTTTAAGACCTGCAAGACGCATTCTGCTTGCGATACACAGAAGAATTATAAAATATATTTGATATGAAAGTTAAAGAAGGATTTGAAATGCAGGTGGTATGTGGCGAGCACATCATTATCCCTGCCGGAGCCGAGAATGTTGATTTCAGCAAAATTATCAGTCTAAACCCCACAGCTGCTTATCTTTGGGAGAATGTAGCCAAGAAAGAGAGTTTTTCTGTTGAGGATATGGTTGAGTTGTTACTTGCAGAATACGAAGTTGAACGTGAAATTGCCCTTGAAGATTGCAATCTTATTGCAGAGACCTGGAAGGAGATGGGATTAGTACAAGACTAAGAACCAAGTTCAGAGAAGAGTTACAGAATAAACAAACCCTATGAAAGGCACGCCTTTCATAGGGTTTGTTTTAGTATCCTCCCTCATGAGGAGGGTTGGTAGAAGGTCTTATTTAACGACCTTCTTACCGTTCTGAATATATATACCCTTTGTTGGAGTAACAACCCTTCTACCACTCAAGTCGTAGATTTCATTATTCTCAACAACCTGATAAATCACCTCATCAACAGATGTGATAGCATCAACAAGTGCCTGATTCTCTTCTATTGAAACCAACTCAAGAACCCAAGTTGTAGCATTCTTAGAACCACCATACTTAATCTCTCCGTCAGATTCTTTGATAGTCTTATCCTCGATATTAAGTATCACACCATTCTTGCCCTCTTCGTCAAACTCAATCTTTATTGGTGTAGAGTTTTCTTTTGACACAAAGACATATCTTGAAGATTTTGGATTACGATACATAAAGGCCGATCTTCCGGCATTATACACTTTCACATTGCCATTAGATTCTACAACAAAACACCACAAACAGTTATCATCGACTGCATTAGGATATACTGTTGTCAAGATATTATTTTCTGTTGTAATATCTTTCACGCTCAAATAGTCACCTGTTTCCTGACAAGCCATTCTATACCATGCAACAGTGCTGCCGGCAACAAAGATTGGAGATTTAACCACATAGGTACCTTCAATACGGCTGAGCAAGTCACGTAGAGTATTCAAGTACTCTTTGTGTTTTGCAGCGTTGTCCTTATCACCTACAATCACGCTATATGCTTTGTACAATTCAGGAGCTGACACCTTTAGACTCTGATCAAGAACCTCAATATTGTTTTTGAGGAAATTGTCTGTATTCAAATTGTTTACATTCAACACCTCTGTAATAATCAAGTTTGCCTTTGCAATGGCAGCCTCAAGTTCTTTCTGGTAGTGTTCCTTTGAGTTATCGGCATTCTTCTTTATACGAGCATTCCAACATGAAGCCTCAGTATTAGAGTTCATACCACGTATGTAACGTCCCTGCAATTGTCCCCAAGAATACTCTTCATAAACACCGAGTGCAATTCCCGGATTATTCACCAAAGAGAATGTTATAGTTGCATCATCGTTATATATAACATTGAACTTGGCAGCAGATACTGGAGAAGTCATGTCGGCATTTACCATAGTATGCAATGCAACGTCACCAACGTAATAGCCGTCGGCATCTTTCAAATAATACTCACCAAGCTTTCCGGCATACTCAATAGTCCAAGCCTTGCTATTAGATGTACTTGCACCATTAGTGTTTCCTGCATCAAGTTTCACGCCTCCATTAGTCAGAAGAGTAGTCTTATTTAGTGCACTTTGCATAGTCACATACATCTCTTCTTCAAGTGTAACACGGTTTGCAATGTTCGATGTTACTTCTACTATTGCAGCATTGAGTTTTGTACATAGTTCTTCATAAGAAGATGTACCCGGGTTCTTTTCGTCATAAGCCTTTTTAGCTGCAGCGTAAATAGTTTCCATATTGGTGAGAGAACTTTGATAATAGTAACCAATTTCGTTACCGTTACCCTCTTCTCTTTTGCAACCAAGAATAATATCGGCTCTATCCAACGCAGTTTTAAGAGCTGTAAGTTTTACAGCCTCATCTTTAGCAGCAGAAGCCAATGCCAATACAGCATCCTCACCGCTTGCCTGAGCCGCAACAACCTTCAATTCCGCACCAATTGCTTGTACAGGAATTACCATCTCTTTTCTGTTAGTATATGTAAGGAGTTTTCCACTCTTTGCATCATAGAGTTTGAAACCAAGAGCACCTTTGGCACCTTCAGCCTCTACTATCTGTACTCTTCCGTTAGAGATTGTATAATAGTAACCTTCAGCCTTTACGCTCTTGTCACGATAATCCTCCCACTGGCCAAAGTCACCAACAGTACCCACGGGCACCTCATTAGAATAGTCAAGACGAGTGTCTTTACCATCATTAAGTTTGTTTACAGAACTATTGATTCGCTTTGAAGGACGTACGCGGTCCTCGATGAACATAAGGTGACCACCTTTATTGGGATATTTTTTAGCCTTAATGGCAGCCTTACAAGAGTCAATAGCACCCTGTGTAAGATATACATAGTGGTGACCATAGTCGCCTACATAAGCATTCTTCATTGGTATAAAGAAGCCCCATGCCTCAAAGAACTCTGTCAAGTCGGTTTTAGTGATTTCGCAGCACTTTTCAATAAACTTCAACTGGTCATGCTTTGCATCCATTGAACCGACATAATAGCCATATTCGTTAAGTTGATCCTGTGCTCTTGTAGTATGGCCGACAAGGCGGTCTTTACGCAACTCTTCAAAGAGTGTTGGATAGAAATTGGGTTCGTAACCTGCAGCATGGAAATAGAGGTAAAGCTGGAAGTACATACGTGTCATACTGAAGAGCTTTTGTCCATACTCTTTTTCACCACGCACTACATAAGGAACATTTGCCTCAAAGTCAAGTATCTGGTTTTCCATGTTGTTACCACGGCTGGTGTGTGTACCCACCTCAAAGATAGCAAAGTTTGCAAGAGCATTGTTACTTACCTCTGATGTACCTACTAACTCAAACGCATACTGGTTAGTGTGGCCAATTTCATGGTTAGGACCCCAAGCCTGACCTGCATCGTTTACAAGAATATCATAGTTGGTAATCTCTTTGATGGTATAGTTATTGTAGTGTGTACGGTAAGAACTTGCATCCATAAAACCTTGGTCATTAGACATGGCAAGCTGCTTGTTATTGAAGTACTCCTCATACTTGTCAAGACCCATATTCTTTCGCTGTGAGGTATTCCAGAAATCCCACAACTCCATTACCTCTACAATTTTTTCGGGGCAACCTTCTTGCAAGAATTCACGAGTGCGGAAATTAAGCATTGTCCAGTCACCCAATGCTATAACTGATTCAGGATTCTTGAACATATTCTGTTTCATATATGCCCAATCTGCATTTGTGTGACCACGATCTTTGCTCCAGAAGCCATTCACATAACCACCCTCTATGTGTACCTTTACAGTAGGATAGTCTTCAAGTTTCTTTTCACCCACCTTTGTATCAACAACATAACGTACATAGAAATTGGCATTCTTGTAATTTGCTTTAATAAGGTTAAAACCTTCTTTCAATTCAACCTCAGTTCCATCACCTGAACTAAATCTTGTATATGGAATTTGAGAAAGAGTAACAGTTGATCCCTCAGGAATTTTCTCCAAGAATACATAAAGGTATTCAGCATTAGTGTTAGAACAGATACCTGTTGGGTTGTTGATGCGGTTGAATGGACGCAAGAATAGTCTGTCGGCCCAAACTTCGGGATTGCTGTATGGTTTGTAGTCATAGATACGGAAATCCTTTTCGTGTTCGGCCCAAGTATTGTTCTTTATCTTTAGAACAGCAGCCTGCAAATCAGCGGGGAGAGCCTTAAGAGCCTCAGCAAAGGCTGTTTCATCAACACCGTCTTTCAATTCAGTACAAGCGTTATCTTTGAAATATGTTGTAAAGAACGCTTTAGCTGCAGCCTCTATTTCGTCGAATTTTGCATCTGCATCAAGGAAAGCCTGATACTCAGCGGCAGCGGCAGCAATTTCCTCATCGGTAAGTTCTATCTTTTCAAACATCCATTCTGTACCTGTTGGATAATTCTTGTTATCGGGCCCTAAACTGCTGTTTGCCTTAATTTCCTCTGAAATTGCCTCACAGTACAAGGCATTAGCACCATTACCATCAGTAATATTGTAATAAGTATTACCATCAATCGCTTTTGACTTTACTACAAAAGAAGCGACATTCTCACCGGTCTCGAAAATACCCGAAGTACGGTGCTGGATATAACGTCCTGTGAAGATGTTCTTGATAGCATAACCGCCATCGGACTGCTGCTCAAACTTCCAGTACTCCTGATATAGACCATTCTCAACCTTAGTCACAGAGTACAATTTATGAGTTCTTGGTCTTTCAATAATAACACTCGGAGAAAAATATTCATATTTCGAACTCTCCTGATTTATAATACGGTAATTTACAATACGGTAAATACCTCCATCCACGACTTGTGCTCCGTTCTCAACCTGAGCATACTTAGCAAATGCCACAGCCGTCATCATTACAAAGAATGATAAAAGTAAAGATTTTAATCTCATATTTCTAAAAATTAGTTAATAATTCAAGCAAGTGCACATCCATGCATAATATCGTGGCAAATGTAATAAAAGTTTCATGAAATAAAACCTTTTTTATATAAAAAAAAAAAAAACTTAGAGGAATAGAAAAATATTTAAAAAAAACTCTTTTTTACTTGTGGATTTGAATTATTATTTTGACATTTGCATGATAAAATACCGTTATAGTGGAATAGTGTGTTTAAACATACTTTCGCCTATATTTAGGAATTGTATTGTTTTTAACCGGAAAATCTATTAAAACTTTTATTATTTTAAACATTTAAGTTATGAGAAAAAATTTATTTCTAACCCTTGCGTTGTCGCTTGCATCATTTGTGGGCATCAATGCACAGAGCTGGACAGCCACTTTAGGTACTGAAGCTGGCCTTCCCGGTGCTGAAATTGTCAAAGACGGAGTAACTGTATGTTATTTCAAGTCGGGCCTTATCAAAACAAACAAGGCTATCACTAAACTCCGTTTTACTGTTACAGACACCCAAGGTGGTGCTGAAGTTAATGGTTTTAAATTCTTCACACTCAGCGAGTTGAACATTTTGAAAGTTGACGGCAAAACAGAGGTAAAGTACACTCCTACTTCTAATGCCGACCACAACACTTTGAGCGGCAGCCAGGACGGACAGGGATTGAAAGCCTTGACCGACGGAAAATACGCAACCTATTTCCACTCAGTATGGGATGAGAAAACTGCTCCAAAGGAGTACCACTATGTTGAATTGGAATTGGCTGAGCCAATAAGCGAGTTCATTATTGAGTGGGCAGGACGTGGTGCACGTCCAAACCAGGCTCCCAAGACAGTTGTTTTGACTGATGGTGCTGACGCAGTTCCTTATGCTGACCGCGACTTTAAGCATGGTGGCAAAATTACTGACCTTGCTGAGTTGGCTAAAGTAACATATATTACAATTCAGGGTAATGCGGCTACAACATACCAGTCGTACAACAACCAGACCGGTGAGAAAGGAGACCTCAAGACAGATGGTGTAGGTCCTAAGTTTACAGTTTATGATGATATTGTTGCCGATGAACCAACAAGCAACTTTGTTGCACAGCTTATTCCTGTTGAAGGCAAAGAAAACACATATTACATCTACTATCCCGAGCGTAATACTTGGTTAAACAAGACCGGTACAGCAAAAGAAGGTAGCTTCAACACTGGTCAAAACGGTTGGCAGGGATCTTGTTCAAGCAAGAACGATGCTGCTGAGGTTGTTATTGCAACGCACAAAAATGGTGGTTTTACTATGAGTTACCAAATGGAAAACAAGAACCTAGCTGCAAAAGACAAGATTGTTTACATTGGTGCTGACCCACGTCATGGTAAAATGAAAACATTCCCTACTGAAGGAAAGAACAACTTGGAAACAAAAGGTTGGACATCTGGTTTTTCATTCGCTTGTGCGTTCAACTGGACTTTCTACAAAGCTGAATACAAAGCACCAACATGGAACAACGCTTACCAGCTAAGCCTTATATACCATGATGCTATTGCACTAAAGAGTGAGTTTGGTGAACACGAACTTATTGACGAGGCTATTCAGGCTGCTGCAGATGCATTGAAGAATACCGACGATTTTGTTACTGTACAGGAGAACATTGACAATATAAACTATCTCCTTTCAGAGTATCTATTCCAGGTACTTTTCGGTGATGATGAGGACGGTCTCTACTACCAATATGAGGCTGATTTCCAGAACAAATATCTTGGAAATTCAAGCACATCAGGAAACGTGGGTACATATCCCCAGGTTGCATACGACACCTATATCAAAGCAAACATTTTGAATGCATTCTACACACTGTTGGAGAACGTACGCCTCTACGATGTAGTTGATCAGGTAAGAAAAATTGCAAATGGCGTTGAAGAGAACATCAAGAAAATGGAGGCAAGTAAATTGGACAAGAAACAATTCCCTATAACAGGTGAGTTCTTGTACGATGATGACGACAAGACCGCAACATTAAAGGTGTTCTTGGCAGAAAAGGCTAAGGAGATTCGTATCACTATGCACGAAGCAAGAGATGGCCACACATCTATATTCTCTATGTCAGAATTTGAGATTCTTGACAATAACGGAGTAAAACTTGGATTGAAAGAGAGCGACATTACAACAAACTCTATTGAGACTGCTGAAACCGGAATTGCAAGCATGCTTGACGGCGAAAACACTACATACTACCACTCTGCTTGGACCGGTAATGCAATTACAAAGCCCGAAGGTGCTCCTGTTTACCTTGATATCAAGTTCCCCGATGCTAAGGAGTTGGAGGCTTTCACAATCAAGGTTAGACAGCGTGATGGACAGCCACATCAGGCTCCTAAGAGAATTACTGTTTCAGAATACGGTGCACAGCCTAAAGAGATTGTAAACAACTACAACGTTAGAGCTCCAAAGCAGATTACTGATCCAAATGATTTGAAGGCAGACGGTATCTACCTCATCAGCGGTAACCTTTATGCTAAATCAGACGGCAAGGCTCCTTGCTACTATTCAGGTACATCACGTTTTGCCGAGAAACAGAGCTATGCACTTGGCGACTCTTGCGTTTACATGCTAAAACAGGTTGAGGGTGGCTGGAACATCGTGAGCCTTGTAAACGGACAGTACTGGGGTGCAGAAGGCGGTATGACTATCTTCCAGAACAAAGCTGCTGTTGTTAAGATTGAGAAATCAGAAAACATTAGCAATACAATGGTTATCTACAGCCCAATCAACGAGAAGAAGACAGCTTCTTTCAAACCAGAGAAAGATACGGATGCCGGTTACGGTATTGACATTCCTGCTCAAGAGGTTACAGTAACTGCACTTGTTTTCATGGACTGGGAAAGCGGTCTTGCTACACGTCCTTGCGTTTCAGCACAGCCCGGTGTATTTGAGTATGGTATAGATCAATTGGATGATGATTTGATTAGCAAGAGTGGTGCTGGTGATGCCCTACACTTTAACAAGACAAACGGTGAGGGTGAGTGGAACATCTACGAGGTTAGCATGGATTCTCCAGAGTACTTGTGGTTGACAGGTATTGCTCCTGCTATGGAAAACAGCCGCATAGAGATTGGCAAGAACCCAGGTTGTGTCAAGGTTGACGAAGCTACTGCGGCTGCATACAATAATGTAAGAGCAGAGGCTGATGCAGTTGTTGAGGCTAACCAGAAGACTAAGGGTAAGGAAACTTTGAACAAGCTTCTTGCTGTATTGGATAAATTAAGCAATGCAGAACTCGTTGCTATTGCTCCTGAGGTTGGTTACCTCATCAACAGCGACTTTAGTGCATACTACACAAATACAGGCAGCTACCGTTCAATGCATGTAGCAAAGAAAGAGGATGCTACAGTATTGGCTTGGTCTGTTACTCCAGAGGAGTTTTTGCCAGAGTACATCTTCAAGTTCAAACCTATCTCACAGAAAACTGCTAAAGAGCTTGAGTTGTCTGAGGAGGATGCAAAACATGCATACCACATCTATTCAGGCGAAGAGGGTTCAGAGCTCTACCTTGAGACTGGTGCTACAAGTCAACAGGTAACAATCACTGACGATATCGAGTATGCAGGTACTTTCATTGCAAAATCTATGCAGGGTACTTCATACATCATCTACGACCCAACAGCAACAGACCACAAAGAGTTGCACACACAAGGTCACAGCGGTGGTAACGGTACTCAGGGTGAGATTGTTTACTATAACGAAGGTAGAGTAATTGACAACCAGTCAAGATGGAACCTTATTATTGCTGAAGATTACTACAGTGCTGTAGAAGAGGTTATCGCTGAGGGCGACGAGGTTGTTGCTACAGCTATCTACTCAACTTCAGGTGTTGCTAATTCTAAGCTTGAGAAGGGTATCAACATCGTTGTTAAGGTTTACGCAAACGGCGTTGTTGAAACACAGAAGGTTTTGGTTAAGTAATAACTGATATCTTATCATAAAATACTCCCGGCCCGCCGGGAGTATTTTTTTGTATATAATTTTGTCAATAAATTCAAAAAGAGTAATTTTGGCAGAGAGGAAAGTTTAGTTCGACAAGACTTGCAGCAACAAGTCACGTGTAGTGCAGGTTCACTTGCACCACGTGGGATGCGAAAGCACATACAAACGAATGGGAGAAAGCTCACTTACGCAGGCTATGAGCGAATTTGTGTTTCAACAAAGTTAAAAGCAAGTATTGTCAAAGGAACTCAAAAGTAGCGAGAATAGAGATTCCTCTCACAAGGTTCGGAATGACAGAAATGAGAGAGAAGTGTAGATAATAAACCAATACAATATATTCTTTATGAAAATCAAAACATTACTTTTTGCTTTAATGGCAATGTCTGTACTCACAGCAACGGCACAGCTCACAAAAGGCAATGCCGAAGAGGCGTATGCAGAGTTCCGGAATTATTTTAACGATGCAATATGTACCGAACTGAAAACGGAGTATGCTGCAATGGAAGACGAAGAGTTGCGTTCAGCCATGGGTGATATGCCGACTGAACTTATTGATATTGCACTTAAAGTTAAGAACGATGATGCATGGGAAGAATATGAAAAGGAGTTCCGTATTGCAGAGTTCAAACCTCACAGCAACAACGATGAGTGGCAAGCATACCTGCATGTATTTAAATACAGTAATTTACATTCACCTACCGGAATTATTGGTAACAATGAATATGTCTATATTTTTATTGGAGATGATATTCCTAAGGGAGCAGAACTGAAGGCTCACCCCATTTCTGATAATTTCCCATACATAATGGCATCTACAAAGTTGAAAAAAGGTTTGAATCTTGTATCAATGCCAGAGGATAAAGATGCGGCTACCCTTTTTATTGATTATATTGTAAAGACTGACACTACATCGAACAGTAAGAGACTCGCCGACTATCCTAATATAAAGTTACACATTGAAGGTGGTCATGTAAATGGTTATTTTGACATTACAAGACATGATGATGAGTTCTGGCGTAAAATGCTTGATAAACACAAAAATGATGCGGTGGCCAAAACATACCCTGCAATACAGGTCTTGGGAGAAAGGGTTATTTTCCACATGATGCGTAACAGTATTGTTAAGGCATGTCCCAATACTATCACCGATGCCATAAAATGGTGGGATGAGTGTGTCAGAAGACAACACGAACTGATGGGTGTGGAGAAGTATTACGACCGCTGGAATGATGTTGTTATGGCACGTGACGGTGAAGGAGGAAACATGACTGCATCACCCGAATTCACTTATTACCCGAATTATACATTACCTGAAATTCTGCCTTGGCAGAGTGTTTACGAACACCCGGGAAGAATGTGGGGACCAGCACATGAGATTGGACACGTGAATCAGGGTGCTATAAACATGGTAGGATGTACCGAGGTAAGTAACAATCTTTTTGCCAATGCACAGATTTTCCGTGCCGGTATAAGCACAACTCGTGGTAGAGAGGTTGCACAATGTGCCAAGGATTTTGCCAACAAGGTACCATTTCCTCTACGCGAAGATGTTTTCAGCCGTACAAGAATGTACTTGCAGCTTTATTTATACTTCCATGCTGCAGAAAAGGATGAGACATTCTACCCTCGTTTGTTTGAGGCTTTGCGTCAAGATCGCTTAATAGTGGGCCCTGAGATGTCGGCTGTTGATGACCAGTTGAAGTTTGCCGAGAAATGTTGCGAGATTGCACAGATGGACTTGAGTGAGTTCTTCGAGGCTTGGGGTTTCTTTGAGCCTATGGACAACAGTGTTGTCAATGACTATTCGACTTCAGTTGTAACGCTTACTGCCGAAGAGGCTGAAGAGAGCCGCAAGAGAATGCAACAGTATGAGAAGAAAGGTGGCCACTTGATGTTTATAGAGGACCGCATAAAGCCTTCACCAAGAACTGACGGTGTGAGCGGTAACCGTATTGACTATGAAGAGGCTGTAGCCATTGGCAAAATGGGTGATACCGGACAGTGGGCCGATTACTTAGATGAGACTGTAGAGGCTACCGGATATTATTTCACAGAGAGAAATGATAAGATTGACATTCTAAAGACAGAGGATGCAAATGGTGCTCTCGGATTCAAATTGTATGATGCTGAAACAGGAAAGCTGTTGGCGTTCAGCAACACTTATTCTATCTCAATCCCTGCATTTGCCTATAACAGAAAATATAAGGTTATGGCAGCACAGGCTAGCGGATGTGATGTAGAGATAAAGAATGCAACAACGGCTGATGATGAGAATATCCAAAAAGAGACACTCGCAAACCTGTTAGATGATGTTTATGACATTATATCGGAAACGACTGAAGACGGCAGTGAGATTGGTCGATTCTATACAAATGCTGTAGCGGAGCTGAATGAGTTATATATCAAAATTGACAATGTCATCAAGAGTGGTGACACAAGCGAGTACAGCAGCTATATCGAATGGTATTACTTACTGAAGCAGGAAATTGAAAAGGTATATAATAATCCTGATGCACGTGCTATATTGAAAGAGGGCGAGATATACAACATTGCCAATAATGAGCACAAAGGTTATTTGTTGAGTGATGATGATATGGGACTGATAGGCAAGTCGGGAATGACATCGTTGGACATAAAGAAATGGATTATTGAGGATATCGACGATGAGGGTACTTTTGTCATCAAGAACATAAACGGGGAGTATATCAACGATATTGAACTCAACGTAGGTGCCATGTGTAGCGGAAATTCTATTGAGGAGGCTATACGCTTCAAGGCGACTTATAACAACGACGGTACACTTTACTTCACAACGGACGATTATGAGCCTATGTATCTGACTCTGAAAAACGATTATAATGTCGTTGGTAGCAATAATATTGTAAACGGCTCGCTATGGACCGTAAAACGCAGAGGATTTGTCACTTCTATTGATGAAATTATTGCCGAGGAGGGTGATGCTGCGGTGTATGACTTGCAAGGACGCAAGGTTGAGGGTGCAACAAAGGGCATTTACATTATGAACGGAAATAAGTTCCTGGTTAAATAATTGACCAAAAAAAAGAGATTCCTCACACAAGGTTCGGAATGACAAACACACGAGGTATGACATATAACGAGGTATGGCAGAGTCGTGAAATAGAAAGTTCACATCACAAAAAAAGTAAGCCGTTGGCTTACTTTTTTTGTGGAAGAATAAAACGGTAAAGATTACAACCGATAAAGTTTCCGATGACCAGACAGGGGTAAAGAACCACTACGTCAACTATGTGTTCCCAGGTATAGGCAACCGGCACTGTGAGGTAATAGAAAGCGTCGGCAAGACAGTGGGGAAAGCCACAGTTGATGAACAAGGGGACACCGAAGAGTAAGGCAAGAGGCTTGCCTTCGCGGGCAAAAGTAACAACGGTGGTCATGATGAAACCGCAACCTACGGCTAACAATCCGGCACGAAGTGGACCTATCGCCAAACGGCCTTCAAGTATCTTCTGTGCCGAGACACCAAGTTCTATTGGCGAAAGACGGGCAAACAATGAAACGAGCAGACAACCCATGATGTTTCCTGCCAGGATAAATAATAGCTCACCTATTGCTTTTAATAGACGGCTATTGCCATCGGCATCCTTCAAATCCACGAAACCGGCTGTTCCTGTGTAGAGTTTCAGTTTGTAATTCACTACTGTTAAAAGACCAAACGAGAAGAGTACGGCACCTATTATGTTGGTACAGGCAAGGTAACCCCAACCTGCGATACCTACGGCTATTCCCGAAAGTACTGATGAACGAAAAATCTGTGACATATTTATTTGTTTTAATTTATTTTCTTAAAATGTTATCACAATAGTTCTTGAAGAATACTGCTTACTCTTCTTTCCTGTTTATCAAACGACCGGCATCGGTTATCATGCGGCGTACGGCATCGTTGAATGTGCGTTCCTGCATGAGTTGTTCTATTGTGATATGCATTCGATAGTTCCACACATGATCCCGATTTGAGGGTACATTGATACGTTCATCATCGGGATTGGGGTAACGCAGACGCTCATCCATAGCCATCCAATCCTGCCATGCAAAAAGGGCAAATGCAGACGGCGATGTGAGGTGCTGCATCAATATGGCATGGGCTGTATTGCCGTCCATCTCTGCAGGAGCCTTGCCCTCGAATTTGAGGACATTGTTATAGAACTGCTGTGTCATGGCCTCGTCTTCACGCCACCAACCACGCAGAGTGCTCATGTCGTGTGTAGAGGGGGTGGCTACCGAGAGGTAAGGGTAACGCTGGGGCGAAGCGAATGTCTCGCCATAGAGCTTGGGCATACGCTGTATCTCGAGCGAGAGTACTTGAAGGTTTTTCATTACCCAGGGTACGCAAGCCGGTATCATTCCCAAATCCTCGGCACATGCTGTCATGGTTGTCGATTGCAACAACGGAGCAAGTTTTTTCATGCCCTCTCTGTACCAGAACATTGTGTGACGGTTGTAATAGTAATCTTCATAGATATGGTTATAGGCTATGCGTTCCTGCTGTGTCAGTTGCATATAGGCCTTGGTCTCGTAACCAAGAATACGTGGAATAAAGAGTTCGTGGTTTTCAAGGTCACGTATGAAAAGTACGTTACCGTCGAGACGCAAATGTGCCTCGTCAATATATTTTTCGGCATGTTTGTTCTCGTCGAATGGGAAACCTGCCTGGCATATCTCTTCCTTTGTCAATGGCATGTTAGGCGAGAAACTGCCTGCAAGACCACTCTTTGTGGTACGCGGTATCTCCCAGATGCGGAAGAAGCCGAGGACATGGTCTATGCGGTAGGCATCGAAGAAGCATGACATGTATTGCAACCTACGACGCCACCAAGAGTAACCGTCTGCGGCCATGACACGCCAATTATATGTGGGAAAGCCCCAGTTCTGTCCGTCGGCTGAGAACATATCGGGTGGAGCTCCTGCTGACACTGAGAGATTGAACTGCTCGCGGTCACACCATACATCAACTCCGTTTGGTGCCACACCGATGGGGATATCGCCTTTGAGTGCCACGCCATTGGCATTGGCGTATTCGTGGGCGTTACACAGCTGGTTATAGAGTATAAACTGTACAAAGCTATAGAAGGATGTCTCCTTGACTGCATCGGGGTATTCGGCTACGACACGTCCCCATGTTGTTTCGTCGTAATGGGGATATTCTTTCCAGTCCCATATATTGCAATGCAGACGTGACGAGAGGAAACGGAAGAGTGTGTAAGGCTTGAGCCACTGCTCCTGAGCTGTAACGAACTCTTTATATTGTGCTGTGGCAAGTATCTCCTCGCCGAGTTCTTCGAACAACTCACGCAAATAGCCTATCTTGAGCATATATACCTTGGCATAGTTGACCTTGGCACTCTTGTTGAGTTGCTCGCTCTCCTTACGGTAGTAGGCAAGGCGTTTTTGGTTTGTCAGTTCGGGCAGTTCCGACATGTCGGCATATATGGGATTCAAGGCAAAAACTGAGATGCAGTTGTAGGGGTAGGAATCTTCGTTACCGCCACAAACTGTAGTGTCGTTCACCGGAAGCAGCTGCAAGATGTTTTGCCCGGTAGATACAAGCCAATCTGTCATGAGTTTTATATCGCCGAAATCTCCAATACCCCAGCCATGTTCCGAGCGTAAGGAGAAGAGTGGAATAACTGTTCCGGCTACTCGTAGCTCCTCGGCAGGGAAATGCAACTCATCGAGACGATAGCAATAATTTGATGATACATCGAAGTTTGGCAAAAGGATGTGGCGGTTGTCACCCTCTTCCCAACGGACAGAGCCATCATCGCTCTTGGCGATGAATTTATAATATATTCCTCCACACCAGATGTTCTCGACATCGAAGGTGATTGTCCACAAGTTTGGCTCGCACTGTTGCATACGCAGTGCTTTTTCGGTGTTCCAACGTCCAAGTACTGTGGCATCACCGGCAATATAGAGATGCTCATCGGCACGCAGACCTGTCACATAGAGTGAGAAGGTTACACTGCGGTTATACCAATTTATTGTAGGCTCGTCGAGACGGTTGTTGGCATTGTCGAAAAAGCGGAAGAGGTTTGTCTGCTTGTAGTAACCCACAGGTGAATCGAGCCACATATCGTGCATGATATAGTTGCGGTTCACGCAGTTGAAACGAAGATAGTGTGGCTCACTACCCCACTCCGACGCAACAGCCTTGCCTGCGGTAATGAGTTCATAACCGTAGGTAATGGAGTCAAATTCGTCATTTACGTCCATTCCGCCTTGCCACCAACCGCGTTGTACCTGACGCAAGGAGAGAATGCCGTTTGTTATATAGCCGTTGTCGGAAAGAGAGTAATGAAGATAGATGACACTATCATCGTTTACCTCGTACTTTATGTTAAATTCAATGTATCTCATTTATGTTTATTTCAGCGATTTTTCATTATCCACGCGAAAATACAAAAAAAAGCCTTTTATCACCGCTATTAAGATATTTTTTAATTAAAATAATTAAGATTATAATAAAATACACTAATTTTGCACCCGATTTGCGAGTTATAAGACATGTGTTTATACAGAAGATACATTAAAACTTTTCTGCTGATTTTACTTCTTTTAGTGGCTGTTCCGGAATGTTTTGCACATAAAAATGGCAAGAAGAAGCCATTCACTGTTGTGATTGACCCGGGACATGGCGGTGTGGACCCAGGTGCTCTGGGACGCAGGTCAAAGGAGAAGGATATCAACATGAGTGTATCCAGAATGTTGGCCAATTTAATAAAGGACAACTATCCCGAAGTGAAAATTATATTCACAAGAACAACTGATGTAAAGATTCCACTTGTGACACGTGCGAACATCGCCAACGATGCCAACGCTGATCTTTTCATATCGATACACTCAAACGCTTCAAAAAAGACTACTGCCAACGGATGCGAGACTTTTACCTTGGGTGCAGGAAGCAGTGTAGAGGCTAAGGCGGCGGCGATGTATGAGAATGAGGTTATTCTCTCCGAGGAGAATTTTGAGGAGATGTACAAAGGTTTTGACCCACACTCAAGCGAGAGTTATATTATCTTTGAACTGATAAGAAGCCATGACATGGAGCTGAGTGCCGAACTTGCACAGATGGTACAGAACGGTATGGTAAAAAGCAGCAACCTTACAAACAGAGGTGTTTCGTCGGCTGGTTTCCTTGTGTTGCATAGAACTGTAATGCCAAGTATTCTTGTGGAATTAGGATTCATAACCAACAGCAAGGACGAAGGGGTTATTGCTTCGAGTAACGGACAAAAAAACCTTGCACGAGGAATATTCAACGGCTTTAAGGAGTATTACGAGACATACGGCAAGCCTAAGAAAAAAGAGTATAATCATTCCGAAGAGAAAGAGACAAAAGGGGCTAAGGTAACCAAAGAGGAAAAAATTGAGGAAACTGCACCAAAGAAAGATGAGCCGGTTTTCAAGATTCAGATTTTAGTGTCAAGCAGCAAATTGCCGAGCAATGACGCAAGACTGAAAGGTGTTAAAGCTGACTGCTATAAGGAAAACGGCATGTACAAATATACTATTGGGGAAAGTAGTGATTACAACGAGATTGTTAATCTAAAAAAAGAGATTTCAACAAAGTTCAAGGAGGCATTTGTCATTGCTTTCATGAACGGCAAAAAGATAAATACACAAGAAGCTATAAGAATTTTCAAAAACAGACAATAATGGGAAAGATAATTAAATTTAAGCGTGAGTTTTGGATTGGAGTGCTTGGTATAATAGCCATACTGACTGTTTATCTCCTTATCAACTTTTTTAAGGGTATAGATATCTTTAACGACGGTAACAGATATTATGTAAAGTTCAGCAACATTGGTGAGATTGTAAACTCAAGCCCTGTATATATCAACGGCTACAAGGTTGGTCACGTGAGCAATGTAATATATGATTTTGCCGATGCCAAGGAGGTTTGCGTGGAGATGACTATCGACAACCGATTGAAAGTTCCCGAGAACTCAGAGGCTATCATCAACAACAAACTGCTCGGCAGCAGTATCATCAGTCTTGTACTTGGTAACAGCAACAGATTCGTAGAATCGGGTGACACTATTTCGGGAAAGCTAAACGGCGGCATGATGGACGAGGCAAGCAAGATGATTCCGCAAATTACAGCAATGATGCCCAAGTTGGATTCTATCCTTGTTTCACTGAACACCATTCTTGGCAACCCCGCGATTGTCAATTCAACAAATAATATCGAGCGTTTGACAGTGGAGCTTAACAAGACTACTGACATCGTGAACAAATTGCTAAAAAATGATATCAGCGAAGCTACTGAGAAACTTGTTAGAATTGAAGATGATTTATTGAAGGTTTCTGCTCAACTGAGTTTGGTGGATTATGAAAATATTGTAACAACACTTGAGAATTCGTTGAAGAACATTGAGGAGATTACAGCACAACTGAACAACGGCGAAGGTACTGCGGGAATGTTGTTGAAAGACAGCACACTGTATGAGAAACTCGATGCCACTTGCGGTGCTGCAAATGCTCTTCTTGAGGACTTGAAAGAGAACCCTAAGAGATATGTTCATTTCTCAATTTTCGGTAGAAAAGATAAAGAGAAGAAATAAACATAACACACAAAAAAGCCGAAGCAATCACTTCGGCTTTTTTGTGTGACAAGATTTTTAAAGGGCTAAAAGGGAAATCTATTTTCTCTTATCTTTTTTGCGTTGAACGTAACAACTGCCGGTTCGCTCTCAACGCCATAGGCATCGACTGCTGTAACAGCAACCGTTATAGGTTCGTATGTTCTGCAATGCCATGTGAATGATGTGCCGTCATGCTCTATTGCCACTAAATTTGCTGCATCTGATATATTAGCAACACTATCCAAAGAAACATAAATATTATACTTTACTGTTGGATGTCCGGCTATAGCCTCAACGCTGTTCCAAGAGATTTCGACTGTATGATTCTCTCTTTTTGAAGAAACTATCGCGGGCGAAGCGGGCTTTGTACCATACCACGTCATTGGCGGTACAAGTGTTTTGCCTTTATAGACTTTTATGTAAAGATCATAGGCTCCTGCCGCATTGCCCAAGAGGTGTGCTGTACGGAACATTATGACACCATCTGCTCCTGCCGAACGGGATGTACGCATTTGACGTTCGACCTCAAGTTTTTCCCAACCACCATAGATTTCCTGCAGACGGTATATTCCCAAACCGGGAACGATGTGACGACCATAAGAGTTTTCGCACCAATCACGAACAAAGGGATAGAAGTGGTTGCCGCTGTAGTAAAGCATAGGAAAGAGTGCATCCATAAGCCCGTCACGCATCCATTGTTGTGCCTCTTGGCAGACTGCGTTGTAGGCATCCCAACCGTAGGAGTCGTAACGCGATAACTTATCGTATTTTCCCAATGGTGCTGAACTTACCCTTACCCAAGGTTTCAACTCCTTGACTGTTGTATATATAGCCTTTACTATGTTTGTTATATTACTACGTCTCCACGCTGCAAGGGTTTTGCCTTTACCGTACTTGCGATGTAAGGAGGTATCGGGATAACCGATGGTAAAATCGGGGTAACGGATGTAATCGAGATGAATACCATCGACATTATAATTTGCAACAACCTCGGCTGCAAGAGCTGCAAGATAAGGTGCCACATCGGGATTTCCGGGTTCCATATACCATGCCTCCTTATAATGGGTACACATAGCACGCATGCGTGAGGGAAGGGAGAGTTTTCCTTGTGCTGCGACCTGCTCGTCGTTGCCGACAGGCATTGTCACAATCCACGCGTGCAACTGCATACCGCGTTTGTGGCACTCCTCTATTGCAAAAGCCAAGGGGTCGTAACCCGGAGAAACACCTTCGATACCGGTAAAGACACCCGAAAATGGTTCTATCTCCGACGGATAAATGAGATTGCCACGAATACGTGTCTGCAGCATCACTGTATTGATTCCTGCAACCTGCAAAGAATCCAGAATGACCATAAGTTCTTGTTGCTGAACCTCAATATCCTGTGAGGCTGTTACAAGTGTACGGGGCCAGTCAAGGTTCTTTATTGTCGCAAGCCACACGGCACGATATTCGTATTTTGGTTGTACATTGTGTTGTGCCATGACTGTTGCAAACGACACAAAAAACAATGTTATCAGTATGAATGAATATTTCCTCATGCTATTTCGTTCTCTAAAAGAGGTGCTAAAATGTAAAATGTAGAGTGTTTTTTAGCGTTTTACAGTACATTCTGCACTTTTTCGTGTAATTATTACACAAAAATACTCTTTTTACTGTTTTTTTGTTACAATGTTCTCAATTATTTTTTTACATTTGCAATCAGCACATTAGAAATAATATTTTTTATATAAATAAATTGCGTTATGACAAAAGCAAAAAAATTTATCACATGTGACGGAAACCAGGCCGCGGCTCACATCGCGTATATGTTTTCCGAGGTAGCAGCCATCTACCCTATCACACCATCATCAACTATGGCAGAATATGTTGACGAGTGGGCAGCACAAGGCAGAAAGAACTTATTCGGCGAAACTGTAGCAGTACAGGAGATGCAGTCGGAAGGTGGAGCAGCCGGTGCTCTTCATGGCTCGTTGCAGGCAGGTGCTCTAACAACTACTTTCACAGCTTCACAAGGTTTGTTGCTGATGATTCCGAATATGTACAAGATTGCAGGTGAGAAATTACCTACTGTGTTCCATGTTTCGGCACGTTCACTCGCAGGTAACTCTTTGAGTATTTTCGGTGACCACATGGACGTTATGGCTTGTCGCCAGACAGGTTTCGCAATGTTGTGCGAAGGCTCGGTACAGGAAGTTATGGACCTTGCAGCAGTAGCACACCTCTCTACATTGAAAAGTCGTATTCCTTTCTTGAATTTCTTCGACGGTTTCCGTACATCACACGAGATACAGAAGATTGAGATTCTTGAGCAGGAACAGATTGCTCCACTTGTTGACTGGAATTGTATTCAGGAGTTCCGCGACAGAGCTCTAAGCCCTTCGTCTCCTGTTGTTCGTGGTACTGCTGAGAACCCCGAGACATTCTTTACACACAAAGAGAGTGAAAACCCATTCTACAACGCTGTTCCCGACATTGTTGCTGAGTACATGAAGGAGATTTCGGCTATTACTGGCCGTAATTATGCTCCGTTCACATACTACGGTGCAGAGGATGCCGACAGAGTAATCGTTGTCATGGGTTCTGCTACAGAGGCTATCAAAGAGGCTATCGACTACATGATGGAACGTGGCGAAAAGGTTGGTTTGGTAAGTGTTCATCTTTACCGTCCATTCTCGGTTAAATACCTCGCGGCCGTTATGCCTAAGAGTGTTAAGCGTATCGCTGTTCTGGACCGAACAAAAGAGCCCGGATGTCATGGCGAGCCTTTGTATCTTGATGTTGTTGAGGCATTCTCAAGCACACCTGAGTTGAGAGAACTTAACCCGACTATCGTTGGCGGACGTTTTGCATTGGGTGCAAACGACACAACTCCAGCCATTATCATGGGTATCTACGAGAACCTTGCATTGCCTACACCAAAGAACCACTTTACTGTTGGTATTGTCGATGACGTTACATTCCTCTCACTTCCTAAGAAAGAGGAAATTGCAGTTGTTGACGGCATGTTCGAGGCTAAGTTCTACGGTCTTGGTGCTGACGGTACTGTTGGTGCCAACAAAAACTCGGTAAAGATTATCGGTGAGAACACTGAAAAGTATTGTCAGGCATATTTCTCTTACGACTCAAAGAAATCGGGTGGTTTCACATGTTCACACTTGCGTTTCGGTGACAAGCCTATACGCAGCACATATCTTGTGAATACTCCTAACTTTGTTGCGTGCCACGTACAGGCATACTTGCGTATGTATGATGTAACACGCGGTTTGCAGAAGGGCGGTACATTCCTCTTGAACACTATTTGGGAGGGTGACGAACTTGCAAAGAACCTGCCTAACAAGATTAAGAGATATTTTGCAGAGAATAATATCACTGTTTATTATATCAATGCTACAAAGATTGCACAGGAGATTGGTTTGGGCAACAGAACAAACACTATTCTTCAGAGTGCATTCTTCCGCATCACTCAGGTAATTCCTGTTGAACTTGCTGTAGAGCAGATGAAGAAGTTCATCGTGAAGTCTTACGGTAAGAAGGGACAGGACATCGTTGACAAGAATAATGCAGCTGTTGATCGTGGTGGCGAATACAGACAGCTCGCTATTGACCCTAACTGGGCAAAACTTGCCGATGACGCTCCCGAAAAGAGAAACGAGCCTGAATTCATTACAAAGATTGTACGTACAATCAATGCTCAGGACGGTGCCAAATTGCCTGTTTCTGCATTCAAGGGACTTGAAGACGGTACATGGCCTGTAGGTACATCGGCTTATGAGAAGCGTAGTGTGAGCGCATTCGTTCCTAAATGGGATGCCGCAAAGTGTATCCAGTGTAACCGTTGTGCATTTGTTTGTCCTCACGC